>JBEKYG010000656.1:0-3696 GCA_049511215.1 Acidobacteriota bacterium
TGGGGGTTGACTGACCAGGCGATTCTGGCCAGAGTCGCCATCGAGGACAAGGAGGTTGTTGTTTGGGACGCCGCAGTGCGGGAGTTGACTGACCAGGCGATTCTGGCCAGAGTCGCCATCGAGGACAAGGAGGCGATGGTCCGCAAAGTCGCTGTGAAGAGGCTTGCCGGGAACCCAAGTATCTTGGCCAAGGTCGTCATCGAAGACAATGACGCAGGGGTTCGGGCCGCCGCCGCTGAGAAGGCGACTGACCAGCCGATTCTGGCCAAGATCGCTGTTGAAGACAAGGACGCTGGCATCCGCATGGCGGCTGTTAGGAAACTTCTCGGGTTCGGCCTGCCGCTGCCAATAAATGGGGACGCAAACCTATTTCGTGATTCCTCAGTCCAGGCCAACGATTTGGAGCCGTCCAGCCAAAATGAATATTGTGTCTCCGGATCTACGAGCGGTTTCTCCTCGCCTGTGCCTTGCCCTCCGCCAATCTGATGAACAAGGCCGACTTGACGCGCGACGTTGGGATTGCGCTCTCCACCGCCAACCAGTGGTTAATGGGCCGACCTCGACAGAATGGTTTCGATTGAGCGCCTGAGTGCAGGTAGCCGTTTCTGAACGACCCGCCAGACTATTTCCAGGTCCACACCGAAGTACTCGTGAATGAGTACGTTGCGAAGGGCAGTGATCTTCCGCCAGGGAACACCAGGGTAATGGCCGGTAATCCTGGGAGTGAGATGCCGGGTCGCCTCGCCGACGATTTCCAGATTGCGAATCACAGCATCCTGAATCATCGTGTTACGGAAGAAATCCTTGCGACCACCGCGGATATAAGCCTCGATCCGGTCGATCGCGATAAGGATATGGCTGAGGTAAATGCGCTCGTCTTTCATAAGGGCTGGGCTTCCCTGAGAATCCGCTTCCGGAGAAGATGGCTCAGGGACGCCGGAGTTACGGCATCGACACGGCAGCCCAGCAAGTCTTCCAGGTCTAGCTTCAATCCAATCAGGTCCAGCAAATCCCTGTCGGGAGCCAGTTCCACCAGAAGGTCGAGATCACTTTTATTCGTAGCACGGCCTGAAGCATGAGATCCAAAAATACGCAGGCGCGTAGCCCCATGCCTTCTGGCCAACCGGCGTATCTCGACCCGCTTCACATCGATCCATTCCAAACCCGTCATTTACACTTAGCCCCCTTTCACTATATTCTAGCGCAGCCCCAGTCCCTTTGGCACCGGGATTTCATCTGATGCGGTTTTTCCCGCCTCCGGTGCCCGCCGCTGATCTGCTTGTTATGGTCGTCGTTGCCCACAGGATCCACGTGGCCGAAGATCGAGAGCGGTGGCCGGTTGCCATCCTTCGCGTATTCGTCAATAAAGGACGGCAACGCCAGCAGTTCCCTGCAGCTTCGTTTTTGATTATGCTCGGCTCAGGGTTCCCCAGAAACTGCGGAAGTTGACATAATAGATTAGGGATTCTTGTCGCGCTTGCCGCGACAAAATCCTTGGTTGGACTAAATCCAAAACGCCATATTTGGTATTTCCTTGCCAAGAATGTGGACACAAGAATGTGGACACCCATCAAAGATTCAAGGAACGGTGGGTGTCCAGGACTTTATCGTAGGTACTTACGCAGCGTCGTCTCGCCGACCCTGGGAGAGTCTGTTCAACGTCTCCACCGATATCATCATCAGATCTTGCGCCGCGTCCATGTCATAGCGGGCTTCAGGATGCTGCGTCGGATTTCGGAAGTTGACTCGGATGTTCGTCAGACTGTCAAGCAGTGCCCTCGGGGGAGAATCACGCCGCTTCGTTAGGTGTTCGATCATCGGACCCCAGAGCAGCGGCTCGACCCGCCCGCGCTTCACGATGGAACAATAGTACTGTCGGAGAGTCTCCTCAACAGCACGCATGAGGTGAAAGGCTGCAGCTGTCGGCCGAGCGAAAGCAATGCAACGACAGGCCTCAGTGAAATCAAACTGCGCGACGCCACGCAGTCGCTGGTACACACCCTGTCCGAGCAGCGAGCTAGGTGCATTGAGAAGATGACCTATGTCGAAGCGCTTTGGCGTAACAACATAGGCGTTGCGTAACATCAGTTCTGAGTCCAGCGTGCGATCGAGCGCGTCAATTTCCTGGGTTACCTCAGCGGCAAGTGTCTTATCGACGTTGGCATTCTCGGGCATGGAATCGAGCCGCTTCCGAAGCTCCACGAGTTTGCTTGCGGCCTGCGTCGTGACCGAGAGATGGAGATCGATCAGCTCCTCAAGGAAATCATCAATTGAGGAGGCTAGAGACTCATCCGGAAAGCCTCTTTTTCGCGATTTCACGGCCCAGAAGTCCTTTGTTTTCAATGTCGTCATTCGCAAGAAACGGCCTTTCCGGATGAGTCTCTAGGCTGTCGGAGCCTTTCCTAATTGGTTCCCCCTCGAATTCGTAGCGAAGCCGCCAGTAGTTGTAACCGAATCTGAAGTACTTATAGATATGTATCTTACGCATCGTGGTGTCCAAATGGTGTCCATAACAATGCAAAAATAAGGGACAAGGGCTTCAAGTATAATAGACTGAAGAGGGGCGCTAACTCCAAACAAAAAGGGGGCTTGGCTTGTGCTTTCAGGCACTTGCCAAGCCCCCTTCGGACGAATTAGGAAACCGTTGCTCTATCCACCTGAGCTACAGGCGCACGGCCTGATTCTAAAGCACCGGCAGCACGCGGCACACGTGGAAGCAAAAAAGTGGACACCCACCATTCTTTGCCTCTTTGATGGGTGTCCATATTCTTTCCTAATATTCTGTCCAAGTTCTCCCAGATCCTTAAGAAAATTCGGCTCAAATCCGTGGACGGGCCGTTAGCTATATTAGAGCTATTGCGACGAGGTATCCTCATGAGTGAAGTCAGATTGAATATCCTGGATGCCAGCCGGGCTCTTTGTGGCACGATTCACGGGAGCGTGGCCGATGCTGCCATTGCGGGGCTGTCCACTGAACCGGTGACTATCGAGGAATTGCAGGATGCTATGGCTCGGTTCATCAAACCAGTCAATGATTTCCGACCTTTTGCAGCGTTTGCCGCTGGTACCAACAGGGAGCCGTGGGACGCCGGGATTATCTTCATCGATCTGGCCGCACGTATCGTGGCCACCGAATCGTCCTATTGTATGCCGTCAGCCGAAGGACGAGTCCAATACCACGACGGTGTGCAAGCAACCGATGTGTGGTTGCCGTATCGGGCGCCTGAGGATTGGCTGTTTGTTAATTCCGTGGCTCAATATGAGGGTATCCTTCATCGACGGCGCGCTGAACGCAGAGTGCAAGCCGAAATTCTGACACCTGGACGGCTCCTAGATGGATAACGATTTTCCGTGATCGTTGTATCGCGCGCGGTGATTGGGAAGGGGAAGAGCATCGTTGGAAACGGTAACTCCGGCGCAGACATTTCGATCCCCGCTCATGGCGTGGTCAGTGGATTCTCCTGTGGGAGTCAGGATCAGGTGATATACTGTGTTGCATGTCGGGCGCGCTGTCGTACAGAGCATTTTCCATGGCAATGGAACTGGTCGAGCGGCGTTTGCGGAAAGTGACGGCTGCACTGGACGCGGCGAGTATCCGCTATGCCGTGATCGGCGGAAACGCGGTGGCTCTCTGGGTCGCCAAAGCCGATCCCTCTGCGACGAGAACAACCAAGGACGTCGATCTTCTCGTCGAAC
>JBEKYG010000657.1:0-3692 GCA_049511215.1 Acidobacteriota bacterium
CGGGTCGGGGTCGGAATCGGCATCGGAATCGTAGGGAAACCGAATCGATAGCGATTCCGATACCGATTCCGACCCCGGATTGGGACAGATTGCTTCTCGACCATGTCAGGAGCTCTGAAATTGGCGCTAGGTCGCATATAGGTACACATCGGATCAACACAAAGACTCGAAGACTCTAAGGCTCGAAGAAATCCGATGTCTTGAAACCTCCTTTGAGTCTTCGAGCCTTTGTGGTAAATGGTGAAGATTGAATTTTTCGCAGCTTCTAGTCACCAGGGGACAAATGAAAAAACTCAGCGAGTTCATTCGTAAAATGTTGTTCGTCGATCTTCATGCTGTAGTTGCAGCGCATGTTCGGGGCATGGGATGGTGAATATCACGCCGGTGATTCTGGCAGCGGGCGACTCATCAAGAATGGGCTATCCCAAGGCGCTCCTCCCACTCGGGTCTGACACCTTTATCACCCACATCCTCAAGACTCTGAGTTTGCTGGATCTACCTGACGCCTGTGTGGTTTTGGGGATTCACGAATCCCGCATCCGCCCCCTATTGCTTGATCGCCGAGCCCGCATACTCATCAACCCCAACCCTGAACGAGGGCACGTTTCCTCCATGAAATTGGCCTTCGAAACTCTCGATCCTGGCTGCGAAGGCTGCTTGATCTGGCCTGTAGACCAACCCGTGGTTTCGGCTGAGCTGGTGCGCAATCTGATTCAGCTCTTCGTGGGCTCTGCAGCCGCGCTTGCCATGCCGCAACGTGGAGGGAAAGCAGGTCACCCGGCCATCTTCGGACGTGCGCTGATCAAAGAATTGCTGGACGCGCCTCCCGATGCCAACCCCAAACTCATCGTCGCCTTGCACAAGAGTCGCGCGGCATGGTTGGCAACCAACGAATGCGGCACGATCGAGGACATCGACACGCCGGAGGACTACTTCAGACTGACGAGGGAAACGCTGGCATCAGCGCTGGCGCGCCATACAAGTGACGCGTGACGAATGAAGTTCTGCCTCCACTCCATCCGCCTTATTCGTACCACCTACCCGCAAATCCTCTGGCAGGCGGAAAGGATTCTTAACCGCCAAGACTCCAAGACTCCAAGGCGCCAAGAGTTTAATCCTTGATTTCTTGGCGTCTTAGCGTCTTTGTGTCTTGGCGTTAGATCTTGGTTGCGGCTATGCCGCCTCGTGTGATTCGTGGCTACTTTTCTTATAGCGTCTGAATCACAGTCATTCGTCACCCGTTTATGATGGCTAGGCCTTTCCGGGTTTCGGGTCCAATTCTTCCTTGGCAGGGAGCCACCGGAATCTCAGAGGCATATTAAGCAACGGCCAGTTACGCAGCTTCAGGCTTTGAATCACAGACCCCAGGCCGGTGTAAAGATAGCCGAACAGAAAAAGGAGCAGAAACGGAATGACGCCATAGATCCCCAGGCTCCAGGCGTAATAAGTGACGTAGCTGAAATACAGACCAAAACCTATCTCGATAAGGGGCAACACGCCCATGCGCCCGCGATATTTCTTCTTCCTCCATTCTCCTGTGTTCCCCTCAACGGAAAACTTGGGCGTGCGCACGAAGGGGCTCTTCACGCCAACGGCCCCCTCCAACACCGACTTCGCCACAACGACGGTTATTCCTATCCCTACCGCCATGACGCAGGGCAGATAGAGAATTCTCTTGAGCCAGTCCTTGTGCAGCGCTCTTTGGCCCGTAATGTAAAAACAGTTCACGCTGGCAAAGGAAAGCACAAACAGTGGCAGGTCAAGTGTAACCAGCTGAAACCAGCCTTGGCTAAACCGTACGATCAAGGCGGGAAACAGCAGGAGTGCCAGAACCAGCATTAGCGGATAGCAGATATTCCCGGTAAGATGATACCAGGCTTCCAGCTTTTCCGAAGGGCTGAGACCGCTCCGCAACAGGCGTGGCAGCACTTTTTTGCCGGTCTGCATGGCGCCCTTCGCCCACCGGCACTGTTGCGCCTTGAATGAATTCATTTCAACCGGGAGTTCCGCCGGCGCGGGAAGATCCGCTAGAAAAATAAATCTCCAGCCCTTCATCTGGGCCCGATAACTCAGATCCAGATCCTCAGTCAAAGTGTCGTGCTCCCACCCGCCGGCTTCCTCGATTGTCTTTCTGCGTAGCATGCCCGCCGTGCCGTTAAAGTTGAAAAAACGGCGGCTCAGACATCGGGTGTTGCTTTCCATCATGAAATGGCCGTCGAGGAGGATCGCCTGCACCCGCGTCAGAAACGAATATTCCCGATTGATGTGCTCCCAGCGCCCCTGGACCAGACCGACTTTCGGATCCGTAAAATAGTGAATTGTCCTCTGCAGAAAATCGGCCTCTGGCGCGAAATCGGCGTCGAAAATGGCAATGAACTCCCCCTTGGCGGTCTTAAGGCCGTTTTCGAGCGCCCCAGCCTTGAATCCGGAACGGTCATTTCTGTGAATATACTGGATATCGATGCCGCGTTTGCGCCATTCAGCGGCCGCCTCGCATGCAATTCTCTGCGTCTCATCCGTGGAATCGTCCAACAGTTGGATATCGAGCCTGTCATGGGGGTAGTCGAAAGCGCAAACGGCGTCGATCACGCGCTTCACCACGTACATCTCATTGTAGAAGGGGAGCTGCACGGTGATCCGCGGTAATTCCTGAAAGCGCTCCTTACAGACTGCGACGCGGTCGCGGTATCTCCGAAAAAGCCAGACCAGCATGTACCGGTGAAACCCGTAAAAACTGAGGATGGCCAGGATCGTAAAATAGGCGAACACGATGGCCTTGTCGAACGAATCCATCTGGTAGAGGTACCCAAGGTTGTGAGTCTGTCGAGCTTTTTCGAAGGCGGAAGACCAGCTGTACAGGTAGTGTTGCATGACACCCCTCGCTGAAAGCCCCGAGTATAGAAAAGCTTCGATAGAAGGTTGTCATCAGAATGTCCAGGATTGTAATCAATTGTAATCCGACCTCAACCCGGAGAGCGGCGAGCTTACACGGCCCCGGCAAAGTCGCGCGCAGGACGGAAATCGGCCGCGAGATTGGGAACAGTAGCCCATGCGCCGGGGCGCACCCATGTGCATGAAAACTACCTCGGCTCTCATACTTCATTGAATCGGCTTTTAGTCTGATGTCTGAAGTCTGAAGTCTGATGTCTGAGGTCTGAGGTCTGAGGTCAGTCCGTGGCGCCACGCAGGAGGATGCGGGCACGGTAGATCCACTCCCTGTTTTCTCTTCGGAAGAAGCGGGGGCTGGAGCGCGCCAGATCCAGGACGGTGTTCAACTGTACGCGCATGTCATCAGCGTTGCCGGCTTTTCGCAAGGCTACGGCCAGCCAGTACCTTCCTTGGGGATCCGAACCACGACGCTCCAAAAAGAATTTGAGGAACTCGATCGCCTTGTCCAGGCTGTCGGTGTGCAGGTACCCCTTCCCTACTTCACGGAAGATGTCCCCCAGCCCGTAATCGGGACAGAGGCGATAGGTAGTCTGGTATTCTCCGGCTGCCTTGGGCCACTCGCCCCTGGCTTCGAAGATGCGCCCCATGTAGTAGTGGTAATCAGGATCCTCGGGGTCAATTGCCAGCGCTTGCTCGAAGCAGCCTTGCGCCGTATCCAGGTGGACGCTCCGGAAGTGGAGGAGCCCGAGCTGATAGTGGGCGTCGGCGTCACGCGGGTTCAGTGTCAGGGTACGAAGGTGCTG
>JBEKYG010000658.1:0-3691 GCA_049511215.1 Acidobacteriota bacterium
TGGATGTGGCCTTCACGCATGCCGGGGCGCCGGGATTGAGTTTGTGGCGGAACGTCGAAGGCAAGCGGTTGGAACCCGTGCCACTCCCGAAGCTCAATTGGACCGAAGGCTGGGGTCTGGCTGCGGTCGACTACGATAACGATGGCTGGGTCGACCTGGCCGCAGTCGGCTCCGCGGGCTCGAAATCGCGGATCAGTCTGCTGCGCAATGAAGGGACCGCTGGATTCAGGGATGTCACGCAAGAGACGGGTTTGGATAAGGTGAGCCTTGCCAATCCTGGTTCGCTAGTCACGGCCGATTACGACGGGGATGGCGATACCGACTTGCTGATTACGCAGGATGGCGGAGCGCCATTGCTGCTGCGCAACGATGGCGGGAACAAGAACAACTGGCTCAGGCTTTCGCTCAAGGCATTAGCCGACAACCGGAGCGCCATCGGGACGAAGGTGGAGGTCTACGCCGGTGCTCTGTATCAGAAATTTGAAGTGCAGTCTTCCTCCGGCTACCTTGGGCAGAACGCGCCGGAGTTGCTGGTAGGGCTCGGCGACGTCAAGGAAGCGGAGATCGTGCGGATGCTTTGGCCGACCGGCGTTCTACAGGATGAAGCGCAGCTGGCCGCGGATCGTTCACACCAGCTCACAGAAAATGACCGGCGGGGCAGCTCGTGTCCCATTCTGTTCGCATGGAACGGCGCCCGCTATGGATTCATCTCCGATTTGATCGGCCCGGGAATCGTCGGGCACTGGGTGGCTCCGGGCGAGCGCAACACTCCCGACCCGACCGAATACGTGAAAGTCTCGGGTCACAGTCTCCGGGCGCAGCAGGGCCGGCTGAGCTTGCGGCTGCAAGAGCCGATGGAAGAGGTTGTCTACCTCGACCAGGTGCGGTTGATTGCCGTGGACCATCCCTCTGATGTCGAGATCTATCCCAATGAGCGTTTTGCCAGTGTGCCACCGTTTCCCGACTTTCGGGTCATTGCCAGCCGAGGAGCGCGCATGCCTGTGGGTGCCTGGGACGACCACGGGCGCGACATTCGTAGCGAGTTGCGTGCTATCGACCGCCGCTACGTCACTGGATTCCGCTCGCTCCCCTTTATGGGATTTGCCGAACTGCACGGGATCGAGCTCGAGCTCGGTCCATGGGATCCGGCACAACCCCTTCGCCTACTCATGCACGGTCTAACCGACTACTTCACCGCCACCTCGATGTATGCCGCGCACCAGGCCGGGATCGAAGCCACTCCGCCTTATCTCGAGGCGCAGGACGCCGCTGGACACTGGAAGCGAGTTGTCGACGACCTGGGATTCCCGGCCGGCCTGGCACGCACGATGGTGGCAGACTTGACGGGGCGGCTACCCGCCGGCACCAAGCGGGTACGGATCATGACCAACCTGAAAATCTACTGGGACCAAATCCTGCTCGATACCACACCAGAAGCGAATCTGACGCGGCTGAGCGAGGTGCCGCTCGCTGAAGCTACGCTCGGTTTCCACGGTTATCCGCGCGAAGTGCACGGCAATCTGTCGAGCGATATCAGCTACGTGTACGAGGATGTCAGTCGCACCGGACCGTACGCGCGGCAATCAGGGTATTACACACGCTACGGCGATGCACTCGAGTTGCTGGGAACGGCGGATGACCGCTTCGTGATCCTCGGTTCCGGTGACGAGGTACAGATGGAGTTTGACTCCTCGAAGCTCGCGCCCGTGCCGGTGGGCTGGACTCGCGACTACCTGTTCTATGCGGACGGGTTCGAGAAGGACATGGATTTCTACGCGGCATACGGATACACGGTAGAGCCGCTGCCCTTCCATGCCATGCGCGGCTACCCTTACATCGGCGGAGAAACCTATCCGAGCGAAGGCCCCTACCTGCAGTATCAGCTCGACATGAACACACGGCAGGTCTCAGGCCGCGGCACATCGAGTTTTCGCTTCGATTACCGCCGCGAGCCCGCCGCACCCCCGGCGAAGCGGCCCGAGCCATCGAAATTGATCCGAAAGTAGGGGAACCGGAACCACCAGGCCGGACCCATCCACTCCTTCTCGTCAGTGTACGAGTAATCCGTTTCCGCCCGGTATACCCGTACCGAAGCCCAATGAACCCAGCCGGCATCATCCGCGCAAAATGGACGCAGTTTTCCTCTTGACATCCAAAAGGAAACGCCCGATACTCCTTTTGCATGTCTACAGGAAAACACAAGACCGACGTTCTTCAGGGCACACTGGACCTCATGGTTCTGCGGACGCTCGAAGCCATGGGGCCGCAACACGGCTTCGGCCTGGCCAAACGCATTCAACAAATCTCCGACGGGGCGCTCGACCTCAATCAGGGCACGCTCTATCCGGCATTGCTGCGTCTGGAACAGCGCGGCTGGATCCAATCAAGTTGGGGCGCTTCGGATAAGAACCGGCGCGCCAGGTTCTACGAGTTGACCCGCGCGGGGCGCAGGCAAATTGACCGTGAATCCGATGACTGGGCACGCACGGTGGCGCTCATGCAGCGCTTTCTTCGGCCAACGCATTAGGGGTTACCATGCGGATCTTTCTGAGCCGGGTTTGGGCGCTTTTTCGCGGGCGAAAGCTCGATGACGAACTGAACCAAGAGGTCGATTTTCACCTTGCCATGTTGGAGGACGAGTTCCGGGCACGGGGATTGACCGACTCCGAAGCCAGGATGGCCGCCCGGCGCGAATTCGGCGGCGTGACCCAAATCCAGGAGGAATACCGGGAGCGCAGCGGCATCCGGTGGCTGGAGGTCGCGGTCAAGGACGTACGCTTCGGAATGCGCATCCTGGCAAAGAGGCCCGGCTTTACGCTGGCCGCGATTCTGGCATTGGCCTTGGGAATCGGGCCCAACACGGCGCTGTTCAGCATTGTATACGCTGCATTTTTCGATTCCATAGGATACCCGGATCCGGACCGCCTGGTGACCGTTGAGTATCAGGGGAAAGGCAGCGGTGCCGGCCGGCTCGGTATAGCTCCCGGTGACTTCCTGGAATTCCAGCGCGAGAGCACCGTTTTCGAAAGTCTCTCCTACCTTGGTTCGATCGGCGGAGTTTACTCCAGCGGCGACATTGAGCAGCCGGTCCGAATCGCAAGTGCCACTCCGGGTTATATCAGCAGGACCTGCGGCCTTCTCCCGTTATTGGGACGCGACTTTTTTCCTGAAGAAACCGAGCCTGGCAATGACCGTGTGGTCATTTTATCGCACAGGTTCTGGGACGCCTACTTCGGGAAGGACCCGGCGATTGTCGGCCAAAAAATTCGCTTGAACGCGAAGCTGTACACTGTGATCGGAGTCATGCCACCCAGCAAGGCGTTCGGCGGCAATGAATTCCAGATGCTGGTGCCAGGAAAGCCCGATCCTCGTGCGCATCCGCAGCATGGACAGCCGGGCCCTTATGTTTGGGGCAGGCTGAAAACCGGAGTTTCTCTCGTTCAGGCTACCACCGAGATGAACCGGGTGGCGCAGAACTTGGCACGGGAATATCCGGCGACGAACCAGGGGCTGAGCATCAAGATTGAACCCGTTCGGAATAGCTGGGTGCCGGCGAGAACCAAGACAACGATCTGGCTGCTGGCTGGCGCAGTTGCGTTCGTCCTCTTGATCGCCTGTGCCAACCTGGCAAGCCTCATGCTGGCGCGCGGCACTACGCGACAGCGCGAAATTGCGATCCGCGCCGCCCTGG
>JBEKYG010000659.1:0-3690 GCA_049511215.1 Acidobacteriota bacterium
GGAAGGTACGGTAGGGATAGCTTGTCTTGAGACGTTCTGCTCCGATGCGCTGTTCCGCCCACTGTCCGTCGTCGATGGCATGATAAGGCTGCACGGAAGCGACGACGTTCATGCGGGCGAAGCGCGTGAAGTCCTTGAGCGCCACATGCTGCGCGTGCTCGATACGGAAGCGGCGATCGCACTCACCGTGCGCCTGCGCGATTTCCTGGTAGAAGTCGAGCACGAGGGAAACCGCCTGGTCGCCGATGGCGTGCAGGCACAGCTGCATGCCGGCCGCATCGGCCTGCAGCAAGCGTTCGAGGATCGCGGATCGCGATTGCATTTCTTCGGTCAGCAGGCCGCGGGTTTCAGGCGCGTCCGTGTAGGGATCGAAGAAGTAGGCGGTTGCTGAGCCAAGCGAGCCGTCGGCAAAACCCTTGAGCGCGCCAATACGCATTGTGGGAGATCCGAACCCGTGCCTGATGCCTACTCTGCCGCGCTCAGCCCACTCCGTATTCAGGAGTGCCGCGTAGATGCGCGTGGTCAGCTCCCCTCGTTCCGCGAGCTCCATGTAGAGTGAGACATCGTCGCTGGAGGGGTTCATGTGCTGGATGCTGGTTATGCCGAGAGACGCCGCGTGCTCAAGCGCGCGCTTCACCGCGCGGACCCGTTGCTTTGGCGTCAGCGGGGGAATGATCCGCTTGACGCAGCGGATGGCCGCGTCTTTAAGGATGCCGGTGGGAGCCCCCTGGGCATCGCGGACGATGGTTCCGCCGATGGGATCCGGCATTTCAGCCGTCACACCGGCCAGTCGCAGGGCCACGGAGTTGGCCAAAGCCATATGCAGGTCACAACGATGGATGAGCACCGGAGACTCGGGCGTCACCGGATCGATCATCTGCCTCGAGGGCAGTACCGGCCGATCCCAGAGATGCTCGTCCCAGCCGCCTCCAAGGACCCATTCGCCGGGTGTGAAGGCATTCGCCTGCGAGCCGACGCGCCGGACGAATTCCTCGGGCGTGGCCGCGTCTTTGAGGTCGACCTTGTCGAGCTGCAGACCGCCATCTATGAAATGAACGTGAGCGTCGTTGAAGCCGGGGAGCATGAGCCTGCCCTGTGCCGCTATCACCTGCGTTTGCGGCCCGCGCCACTGCTCAATCTCCGTGGCGGTGCCGACGGCTGCGATGCGGTCGCCGAGGACAGCGACCGCTTGAGCTTCAGGTTGTGCGGGGTCCCCGGTCCAGACTTCAGCATGGGTAACGATTAAATCTGCTGCCGGTCCATTGGATCTGGCCACTGTGACTCCTCCCTGTCTTGGTTTTGTGTGCCGGACGGCGCCTACGGTAGGTAGCGTCAGGCCCTGCACCATGTGCGCATGCCCATGGTTGAGCGCATCCCGCCAGGTTCAACCGTCGCTGCGCCGCCCTCAAAGTCACCCGAGCCTCTTGGTCATGAATATTGTCGGCACAACATATTCGCCGACGTAGAATGGGTGTTGGCCCCGCGACCGGTAGCCGTGAGAATGGTAGAAACCTGCCGCGTCCGGCGTGGAATATACAAAGATATCACCAAAAAGAGCCGGCGGAACCAGAGCTTCAAGATGCCCGAGAAAGGAACCACCGATGCCTTGGTGCTGGTGCTCCGGATTGACGAACAGGAGCCGGATTTCATTCAGGTCGAGGCCCCCCACGCCCGCTACGCGGCTGCCCAACATGAATACGGCCACATAGAAGAGACCCGCCCGGTTGCGCATCATCGCCGGTGACTCAGCGCGCAGTAGGTCTTCCTTGACCGCAAGTGGTATCAGCGGGTCCAGACTCAAGCAGGCGCGCACGAGGCTGCAGCACTCTTCCGCATCCTCGGACTGGAATTGGCGAATCCTACCCTCTGCCGGCATAACCCTCCTTGCCGGGCTCATCAGGGAATATAGGCGATGGCGTCAATCTCTACGCGCAGCCCAGGCGTGGGCAGAGCTGTGACCTGAACGGTAGTCCGCGCAGGACGATTGTTCCCGAAGACGCGCGCATAGACGGCATTCATCCCGGCAAAATCAGAAATATCCGTCAGAAACACGCCGCATCGGAGGACCTGTGCGAGACTGGAGCCGGCGGCTTCCAGGATTGCGGCGATGTTTTTGAGGACCTGCTCGGTCTGGCTTTCGATATCCGTTCCGGCGAGCTGTCCTGTGGCGGGGTCCTTGGCTGCCTGACCCGACACGAACACCAGCCGTTCAAAGGCTACTGCCGGAGAGTAAGGCCCTGCCGGCTTCGGCAGCTTGACTGACTCGATCGCCGTATGCTTAGGGCCTGCGCTCATCGGAGTCCTCCTAAAGAAACGCGCTGCCAGGGTATCATCCCGGCGCTCCAATAAAAAGCTCTGATCACAAACGCTCACAGGGGCTGGTATACTTAAGAACCGCGCTGATGGTGAGAATCCATCCAGGATCCGCGGCCGGATTACTGAATTCCGGGGAGGACGATGACCGCATGAGAACGATAATTATTCTACTTTCCGCACTGCTGATTGTAGTCTTCATGATTCTGATGCAGCTCACGCGGCAGAGCAATACTCCCAGACCAGACGAGGCCCTCGATATCATCGGGAAGCCGGCGCCGCACTTTCAACTCAGGGATCTGAATGGGCAGTTGGTTTCCCTGGACGATTTCAAGGGGAAGGTCGTCATGCTTGACTTCTGGGCGACATGGTGCGGGCCTTGCCGGGAAACAATGCCCGTGCTGGAGAAGATGCAGCAGGAGCATCCGCACGACTTTACTTTGCTGGCGGTCAACCTCGGCGACCCTGCGGATCAGGTGACCCCCTATGTCCGGGCTCAGAACATCCAGACACGCATGCTCCTGGATACCGACCAGAATGTCGGCTCTGCTTACGGCATCACCTCAATCCCGGTGCAGTTTGTCATCGACAAGAAGGGAATCCTCCGGTACAGACAATTGGGGGAATACCAGGGGTGGAAGGAGGATCTCTGGGCGGAGGTTGAAAAATTGCGGTAGGAAAAAAACAGGTGGCAGCAGAGCACCTGCCGGGACTGCAGCTCACTGCGTACTGCCCACTGCCGTCAATGCGATGTTCGCGAGCGCCTCAATGAATTTAGGATGGACATTCAAGGACGGGGCGCGATAGAACTCTCGTATTCCCGCTTTCAGCGCCAGATCGCGATAGAGGATGTCGATCTCCTGCAAAGTCTCGATGTGATCTGAAACAAAGCTGATCGGGATCGCCAAGACCTTGTCGACGCCGCGCCGCCCAAATTGGGCGAGCACTTCCACGGTAGGCGGGCCGAGCCATTTCACCGGTCCGACTTTGCTTTGGAAAGCAAGCGTGGATGGGAGCTGGCCTCCCAAGCGGCCGTTGACCAGCGCCACGGTTTTCCGCGTCTGCTCCAAATAAGGATCCCCTTCGTCCACGTATCGCGCCGGGATGGAGTGAGCGCTGTATAGCAAATGAATATCGGTCCCGGTGTGATTCGAGAATCGACTCTGTGCCTCCCGGATCATATCCGTCATCGCTTCCACGTAGAGCGGTTCGTCGAACCATTGATTTACGCAGAAGACCTCCATTCGCCCCGACAAACCCGCCTTTTGAGTGACCTGACGAAAATAATTGAGACACGATCCGGTGGTTGTCACGGAGAATTGGGGAAAGAGCGGAAGCACGATCAATTGCCTGATGCTGTCGGCCGCGATCCGCGCA
>JBEKYG010000660.1:0-3688 GCA_049511215.1 Acidobacteriota bacterium
CGCTGATCCAACTCGAGCGCGCCGCCGAGAAACTGAGTGCTCGGGCTGTGTCCGATGCCCATGAACACTCCGTCGATCCGCTCGACTCGCTCTTCGCCGGTTTGAAGGTCCTTCACGCGCACTGCCTCAAGAACATCGCGGCCCAGGTATTGCACCAGGCTTGTGTTCCAGAGAAAGGAGATCTTGGGGTTGGCTCTGGCCCGCTCCTCCATGATCTTGCTGGCGCGCAGCTGGTCGCGCCGATGCACTACGATTACCTTCGCCGCGTGGTGGGCGAGGGTGAGCGCCTCCTCCATGGCTGCGTCTCCCCCGCCGATCACCATGACTTCTTTGCCGCGGAAAAACAGGCCGTCGCAGACCGCGCAGGCCGAGAGCCCCCGGTTCCGGAACCTCAGCTCGTCCGGAAGCTGGAGCCAGTTGGCCGTAGCCCCGGTCGCAATGATGACGGTGCGTGCCGAGTGCCAGTCATCTCCGGTACGCAAGCCGAACGGGCCGCGCGGAACGAAAATGACTTCGTCGACGTTCTGCTCCACGATCTCGGTGCCGAAACGCTCGGCTTGCTTGCGCATCCGATCCATCAACTCCGGACCCGTAACACCGGAGGGAAAGCCCGGGAAATTCTCGACTTCACTGGTAAACATGAGCTGCCCGCCGGGCAACTGGAGGTCCTTGGGTTCCGAGGCAATGAGCAGAGGCGACAGGCTGGCGCGCGCGCCATAGATTGCCGCGGTGTAGCCGGCGGGCCCCGAACCTACGATGATCAACTTTCGCATGATCCTCCACCTGGAAAAGGGTGTTGCTTCACTTGCCCGCCTGTACCGCGAGATAATTCTGAAGCCCCATCCCCTCGATCAGGTCCTGCTGCTCCTCTAAACCGTCGACATGATCTTCTTCATCTTTCAGCAGCTTCTTGAACAGCTCGGCTGTGCCATTGTCCTTGGCTTCAGTCGCAACCACGATCAGCTTGTTGTACAAGGCGACCGCATCCAGCTCAAGTTTCAGATCGTTTTCGATCATCTCCGGCACGGTCTGCCCGATGTTGAGTTTTCGATACTTGGTCATATTCGGCACCCCGTCGAGAAACAGGGCGCGCTCGATGAGCTTCTCGGCGTGCTTCATCTCATCCATCGACTCCTTCTTGATGAAGGCGGAGAGCTTTACGAATCCCCAGTTCTCACACATCTCCGAATGCAGCATGTACTGATTGATCGCCGTCAACTCTTCGCTGAGCGCCTCATTCAGCGCCTCCAGCACTTTCTGATTTCCCTTCATAAATGATCTCCTCATGAAAATGATTGAAAACCAGGTCCAAACCATTGCCCATGGATGAAGACCCGCTCGTTGTCCTTGCCGCAATATGTTGGAACGGTATTGGACTTTTTCCAGACTTGGTCGCCCGCCAATTTACCCGGCACCAGGATCGCCCGCCGCCCAAGCCGCGGACGCTGGATTTGGCCTCTTTCCTCACATAGTGTGCGATAGCTGGAGGCTAATCCCTAGCAAATTCTTCAGCAATGAGGCACTGCGTTGCCGTGGAGTTTGGCTAGGGCTCAGGCAAAGTCGGGCGTGGACAGCAAAGGAGATCTTACTGGCGGGGGCGGCTTTGTGATGAAGAAACTTCTGGATGCCCTTGGCCCCCGGCCATCGGGATCGGAATCGGGATCGCAGTCGCCATCGCTATCGGTTTTTGGCCGTGAACCGCCACCGTTGTCGGTGTCAAGAGCCGATAGCGATTCCGATTCCGAAAAGCCTTGCAGACTTTGCCGTTGCCTTGGGAGTTTGGCATAGGCAAAGGCCGGCCCATCCCTTACAATGACCCACGTCCTATTGTGAGGCAAGTGCCATGTCCAATGTCTATGCAGTCATCATGGCCGGGGGCCGCGGCGAACGCTTCTGGCCCTTAAGCAATGATCGCGTCCCGAAGCCGTTTATTCCGCTCCTCGGCCCCAGGACTCTCATTCAGCAGACCGTCGAACGCCTCCTGCCTTTGCTGCCACGCGAAAGAATACTCATCTCGATCGGAGAGGCCCAGAGCACAATCGCGGGTGAGCAGTTGCCTCAGATTCCACCTGAGAATTTCATCGTTGAGCCCGTGGGGCGCGATACGGCGCCATGCCTCGGGTATTGCGCCCTCCACATTGAAAGGCGCGATCCGGACGGCATTCTGCTCGCCGTTCCCGCCGACCACTACATTTCCGACGCGCCTGCCTACCGCCGCATGTTGGATAAGGGAATTGGAGCGCTCGCCGGAGCCGCCGGCGTGGTGTTCGGTATCCGTCCGACCAGGCCGGAGACAGGCTACGGCTATGTACAAGCCCATAAACCCGAGTCTCCCGACGATGCCTGGCCGGTCGTTCGCTTCGTGGAAAAGCCGGATGCCGTCCACGCTCGAGAATATCTGGCGGTGGGCAACTACTTTTGGAACGGCGGTATTTTTCTGTGGCGCAACCGTACCCTGCTCTCCCTGCTGCAGGAGCACATGCCTGAGCTATACCGAGGCTTGGAGATCCTTCGGCCGCTGATCGGACGCAGGGAGGCGCATGCAAAGCTCCATGCCACCTTCGCCGCGTTGCCAAGAATTTCGATCGACTTCGGCGTAGTGGAAAAGACGCCGGGACTGCGGCTGGTGCCGGCAGAATTCGCTTGGGATGACATCGGCAACTGGGGCGCCTTGGAACGGGCACTGCCACACGACGCCGGCGGCAATGTTGCCGTTGGACCGCATCTCGCGGTTGAAGCAGGCGGCTGCATTGCATATTCCGATGCCGGCACGATTGCTACCTTCGGCGTTTCCAATCTGATTGTAGTCCAGTCTCACGGCAGAGTCCTCGTTTGTGCTAAAGACCGAGCGGCGGACCTGAAACGATTGCTCGCATCCCTCGGAGCAGCAGGTACCGAGTACTGAGAAACACGGCTCATACCAATCAGTTCATAAGTAGGTTGAGATTTGGCGGCATCAAACGGAAAGGAGAACACTCTATCCATCAGTATCGGAATCGGGGTCGCAGTCGCGATCGCAATCGGTTTTTGCGGACTAACAAGACCGACTGCGATTGCGATTGCGACTGCGACCCCGATTCCGATACCGACGTTTTTGGTTTTCTGCTTCTATTTTCGGAGCAGCCAAATGTCACAACATTTTTATGAACTGATTAGTGCTTCGAGTGATGCAGTCTTGGGATGTTGATGTCATGAGCGGCTTTCAAGCGGTAAGCGACCTGTCGTTTCGGAAGATTCCACACCAGCCCGGCGTGTTCCTTGAGTACGTGGATCAGTCGCCGGAGGTTCTGTCCTTTTACCGGCACCCCGCCACTCTCCCGGCACTCATCGAGGCCGCTAATGAAATCCGCCGCAAGGAGTTTCCAAGGCAGGAAATGGCCGAAATCCTCCAAACGCAGAATGGGGTCTTTGGCAGTTCCTCTGCGGTCGCGCGTGCGATCGAGGATCTGGCGAAGCCTGACAGTGTGGCCGTTTTGACTGGCCAGCAAGTCGGCCTCTTTACGGGTCCAATCCTGACGGTCTACAAGGCTCTCACCGCGCTGCGTCTGTGCGCGGAGTTGCGCCGCCAAGGATTCAACAGTGTTCCCATATTCTGGATGGCTTCGGATGACCACGATCTTGCGGAGATCACCCGCCTCGTGGTCCCGGCGCAGGGCCTGGAGGTTCGCGTGCTCGATGCGCGGGAGTT
>JBEKYG010000661.1:0-3687 GCA_049511215.1 Acidobacteriota bacterium
ACACCTTACTTGATAAGCCGCGCCCAGGGGCGTCTCAGCCGGCGCGCGAAGTCATCGGCGCAACCGGGATGTTGCGCCCGCGATTCGGGCACATCAGGCTCCTTGGCGGGCGCCGAGCCGGCACGATGAGCGCCCGCGCGGCGCACGTTCGAGAACGCGCCGCAATATCGGACCAGCTGCTGTCCGGCATCGGGGATATGGGTGCACAGGGCCGCGAGAAAATCGAGAGCCGGGATGATATGGGCCGCCGAGGCATCTGGCGCGCCCGACCGGTCCTGATTCCGAGCATAGTAGGCGACCTGGGCGGTTTCGGGATGATAGCGCAGCCGATCCAGGGCGACGGGCGGATGGACCATGTACCCGGCCAGGCGCTGGCGGGTCTCGTGGTCATCGGGGGCAATGGGCTCGCCCTGATATATGCTAAAGCCGGGATGCCGCCATGAGAGCAGGACCTCAACCAGGCGCGGTGTGATCTTATCTTGGGCCAACAGCGTATCCAGGAGCTTGTGGCGAAACAACCGCATGATCTGAACCGGATCGGGGCATGGGAGAGGGAACACGAGCAGTTTGACTTTTACCAAAAATCCGGGGACAGGCTGCGCAATTCCCGATTTAATTCGGGGACTGCCCGCCGGTGACTACGCGTTCTCGGAACTGTTTTGCGCTGGGGCGTGATGCGATTGCCGCCGGAGAAGGGGCGTGGATTACGTCAAGCCTTGACCGATTTTCCCCGGAGGCCGAAGCTGGAGGCTGCGCTCAGAAGATGCCGGTCGTTGCTCCAGATCTCCGCGAAACCGGCGTCGCGTGCTGACACGAGATGGATCGCATCGCCTGCCCGCAAGTACAAACCTCTGGGAAGGTTGCGAACAGATGCCTCGACGTTCCTGAGAACACTGTCCGAAATCGGGAGCAGAGTCCACGCACCCCCTTCGACGTCTTCCAAAAAGGCTTCTCGCAATGCCAGAGCCTGAGACCGACTGAGCCATTTTTCCCGAATATGGCGCTGGAGGATACAGGCGAGCTCGGCGAGGCAGAGGGCGGACGTGTTCAAGTCCGATTCGCCTTTCACCAACCTGCGGACCAAAGTCGCGTCGGGTTCGTTAATGTAACATTTCGCCACGTACGCGGAATCCAGGTAGATGCTCAAGATCGGTCTTCCTCGAGGAACCTGCCGCTATCTCCGCGCACCTGCGGAAATCGGGCAAGCCAAGCCTCCCGATCCGGCAGGGAACGTGCTTGCGATTTGGCGCGGAATGGGCGCAGCTCGGCCACGGGCACGCCACGCCGGGTGATGACGACAGTGCGCCCTACCATGGTTTCGCTGATGACTGCGCTCGTGCGCAAATGCAACTCGCGAATCGTTCGTTCTTTCATGTGTTACATTGTGACACATAACTGGACAGAACGTCAATTCGTGAAAATCATATACCTCAACACCGAGTACGGCATCAACCGCGTGGCCATTCGCTCGACGCTCACGCCCGGCGCAATCACGGTGACCGCCACGCGCGAGGCACACACCCCCGCCACCGTAAAGATCGAATCCAAGCCCGTGGAAATCACCAGCGGTCTCATGCGCGCTCTGCCGCCGACGCTGTCTGGTCCGCGAGGCCCAGTGATGTAAACCCTTCCCAGAGGAGAGCTGTGATTCTGATTGTTTTTGCGGCTTTGGGTGTGACGCTGGGATATTTGCTGGGAATAACTCGACGAGGATTCGTGACCATGGCAGCGGTTTCCGTTGGTTCCGTCGTTCTGGAGATCTGGCATCTTCTTACCGGCACCAATCTTGCGTGGATGACACTGTTGCCAGTGGTCATCGGTGCTGTCGTCGTCGCGTTCATGCTGCTCGGAACGTTGACCAGACGCAGATCACGTGATGGTTCGAAGGCCGCCTGACCCGCTGATGAACCCGCCGCCGCTGCCGTCGCTAACGCGCCCCCGCAGCGGCTCCCTCGCTTCGCTCGGCGCGTCTTATCGGCAGATCCGTCAGACTGGCGTTGTCCCTCGGCGAGCAGTTGACAATATGTACGTTTGTGCATACAATTGAGGAGTGAAGGTCGCCTGGGATTATCTCAAAGCGACTTCAAATCTCAAGAAGCACAATGTCGATTTTGCTGATGCCGTGACGGTACTGGACGACGACCTGGCAATCACCATTCGAGAAGAAACGCCTGGAGAGGAACGCTTCGCCACTCTGGGAACTGATGCCCTCGGTCGATTGCTGGTTGTTGTCTATACTTGGCGCCAAGATTGCGTCAGGATCATATCAGCCCGGAAGGCCACCTCCCGGGAGCGTCACCGCTACGAGAGCTAGATCATGAAAAAAGAATACGATTTCAGACAGGGCAAACGAGGAGCTGTTCTCAAGGCACCTCCTGGAAAGACACGCATTACGATTCGCATTGACGACGATATCCTACAGACCTTTCGAGCCCGAGTCCACGCTGCTGGCGGCGGGAGTTACCAGACATTGATCAACCGAGCTTTGCGAGAGCATGTTGAATCCAGAGAGGAATCCTTGAAGGAGACGCTTCGGTCCGTTGTTCGAGAAGAGCTGGCTAAGTACGGCAAAGACCAGGGAGCCAGTTTATCAAAGCGCTCCAGCGGACCCGCAAAAAGGCACGGACCGCTGAGCGCGAGTCGTTAGGCTGTCCACGCGATCGAGCAACTACGAATCTCGCCCCGAGTGGTTCGCCCGGAGGCGGCAATACCTATCTCAGAATTTGACACAGACCCTTCCAATCGATATTATGTCTGTAATACTGATCAGGCATCGATGGAGGTTTCGTGGGTACACTAACAATCTCGCCAAAGTTTCAGGTCGTCATTCCAAAACCGATCCGGGACAAACTCCGCCTTTCACCCGGACAAAAGATCCAAGCGATCGTGTACAATAATCGGATCGAACTCATACCGGTCCGCCCAATCAAAGATATGCGCGGCTTTCTGAAAGGTATGGATACCACTATCGAGCGCGAGGGTGATCGAGTATGAAAGTCGTTGACTCAAGTGCATGGCTCGAGTACTTCGCGAATGGGCCCAATGCCTCTTTTTTTGCTCCGGCAATTGAACAGACCGACGATCTTCTCGTTCCTTCCCTGACGCTCTACGAGGTCTTCAAGCGGATTCTTCAGCAGACAGATGAGGGGCACGCTCTACAGGCAGTGGCCGTGATGCAGCAGGGTACTGTTGTCGAGCTTGACGCACGAATCGCCCTGGACGCGGCTCGCATCAGCCTCAAGAACAAACTTCCTATGGCGGACAGCATTATCTTGGCGACAGCTTGGACTTACGAGGCTACCGTCTGGACGCAGGATGAAGATTTCAAAAATATCCCAGGAGTGCAGTTTCGGAAAAAGAAGCCGTAGTCAAAAAACAGCCTGACAACACCAATTACCGCCATCGCCGCCATGAATGCAGGATAGGTGATCCGCCATTTTTGGGGGCCGGTCATCATGCTCCATTCTCCTCGGAGACGGATAGCAGATATGTCTGCGGGCCGAGGGCACCGAGGTGGACTACACCGGGAACACGCTGAAATTCAAGCTGCCGCGATAGTCAGTCGGCGTGGTCACCATCACAAAACAGTAAGCCAGGCGCATGAACTTCACTTCAAGGCCGCCAGCGCTGTCCTGGCGCCCAGCAAGTCCGGGCTGATTTCGACCGCCTGCGCAAGTTCCGCCTTCG
>JBEKYG010000662.1:0-3668 GCA_049511215.1 Acidobacteriota bacterium
ATATCAGCAGGCTTTTGCGCACATCTCCTCCGAGCCAGGTGCGATAGGGAATCGCGCGCATGCCCAGAATCTGGGGATCCACGTAAGCTTCACGGCGCAGCCGATCGAAAACCATGCTCGTATCGGCTTGAGCGTTCTGGAGCGTGAGTCCCGGCCTGATCCTGGCCAGCATCTCGAAGTTTTCACCCGGATCCGCAGAGTTGGCCGGCATCAGCGGCAGCCATAAATCCGAGGCTGGAGCGAATTGAAAGGTCTGCGGCATAATGCCCAGAATCTTGTAGTCTTTGCCGTTCAGCATGATCGTCCGGCCAACCGCGTCGGCCGCGCCCGCGAAGTGGCTCTGCCACAGGCTGTAGCTCAACACCACGGTACCCATGGAGCCCGAACGATCCTCCTCAGGCAAAAATCCGCGGCCGAATAAAGGGTGAATGCCCAGGACTCGGAAGAACCCCTCGGATACATATAGACCCCTGACACTGACCGGCTCGGAGCCAGTCCAGAGGTTGAAGAAGGAGTTGTAGGCGTATGCCGCTACGGCCTCAAAAGCCTGACTTTGCTCTTGCCAGAAGAGGAATTGCCTCACCGTGACCGAATATTCCGGGCCGCTGCGGGTCTGAGGCGACAAGTGGACAATTCGGTTCGATTCGGGATAGGGCAAAGGGCGGATCAGGACGGCGTTTACCAGGCTGAAGATCGCTGTGTTCGCGCCAATTCCCAACGCCAGCGTCAGCAGCGCTACGGCGGTAAAGCCGGGGTTCTTGAAGAGAATCCTGAAACCGTAGCGTAGATCCTGGAGCAGTGCTTGCATCGTCTCTGCCCTCGGTGCGAAAACTAGCACCGCTTATCGGGTTTATCCAGCAAATGGGGTCACACCTCACCGCCAGTGCGGTTCGAGCGCGCACCCATCTAGGCAAAGCAAACCCCGATCCAGAATGCGATTTGATCCGGTTCTTTGGCTGTCAGAGACTTAGCAGCGTGCCACGAAAAGCCAACTGTTCGCAATTGGGACAGCGCCGTCCCGTTAGCGGACATAAAATCGAGATTCGAGATTCGAAATTCGAGATTCCAAAATTTCGAATTTCGAATCTCGAATCGCCTATTCGCCGAGAACCTGGAAAATGATCTCGCGCGTGCGCGGCCGGTTGTCAAAGTCGATCAGGACAAGCTGCTGCCATGTGCCCAGCAGCAGGCCTGTTTCCTCGAAAGGTATCGCGAGGCCGGGCTTCATCAATGCTGCCCGCACGTGACTGTAGCCGTTGCCATCACCCCAGCGCTGATCATGCTGGTAGTGAACAGATTTAGGAACCAGTCGCTCGATCGCGGAACGCAGGTCCCGGATTGCTCCTGATTCAAACTCGATCGTGGTCACCGCGGCTGTAGACCCGGGGACGAAGACGTTGATGACGCCGTTTTTCAGCCCGCTCCTTTGCACCGACTTCGCCGCCAGGGACGTAATGTCTATGACCTCCGTCTCCCCCGGGGTCTTTACCTGTTCGCGATAGGTTCGTACAGCCATCGTCTATTTCTTCTCCAACTCCGCTTTGGCGACGGCAACTACTTTGTCCAGCCCCACCAAAGACATCTGGTGCGTCTGCTTCCAGAGGTTTTCGAGCTGCACCTTCGCAGGAGCCGCGGTGCGGCCATTCAGAAGCATGGCCTTGGCAAAGTTTTTCAGTGCCAGGGTCGTGTTGCGCGCCTGCCAGTAAGATAGCCCCAGGTAGTAGTAGGCTGTGTCGTTGCGTGCATTATATTTGAGCGTGTTCTCGAGGTTGGGGATTGCGTTGACGTAGTCCTGCTTTAGGTAGGCTATGCTACCGATGATGAAGTAGCACGCCTGGTAGGCGTGATCCGTGTAGGCGATCCAATCTTTCTCCGCCATCTGTTCAGGTTTTTTCGTTGCCTGAATCACCTTGAGACACTGCTTGGCATACTTCTCTGCCTCGGCATTTCTTTGATTGTCGTGGTAGATTATGGCCATTTCGAGCATGATCTCGTAGTTGTCGGGGAGTTTCGCAATGGTTTTCTCCCCCCACTCTATGAATTTGGTGTTGTTTTTCAGCTCTTCATAGGCTTTGGCCATGGCGTAAGCGAGATTGCCACTTGGGTTGATTTTATAAACCTCTTCTCCGAAGACAACAAACTGCTGATAGTTCTTCGTCCCCGAGTAGGCATCTGCCACGAGCGCAATGGTGTAAGCGTCATCCGGGACGATGGCCAGGAATTGTTTCCCCAGCGTGATCACCAAAGTCCATTTCTTGGCGTCGCCGAGGTTTTTCAACGCTTCCTGAAAATCCGGTACGATGTTAGCTTTCAGCGTCGATTTTGGGTAATCCTTGAAAAATTTGGTGATCAGCTCCATCTTTTTCGTGGGATCCGATTCGCCGGTAATGGCCTGGTAGGCATTGTATTCCTCGACAGTGTATTGAGGAGTTTCCTGTGCCAGCGCGTTCACGTTCGCGCGGATAAGGACGACACTGCCAACCAGGAAAGCAAGAAGTAACACTCTGCGAGTCGAGCCTGACAGAAGAGTCATGTCTTTAGCTCCTTATCGATGCGGAGCACCGTCAGCGCACGGGAGCCGCCCGTACCGGATGGTGCTCCAGCGGATGTTGATCAGTACCAGTAAGAGAGCGGCATTTCTACTCTATATCACAGCGGAAATAGGTGTCCACAAATAACCGCGCCATGGCCCCCGCAGGGTCGCGCGCAGAACGGAAATCGGTTGCGAGATTGGCAACAGTAACCCATGCTTAGGGGCGCAACCGACGTCGGATGAAAAGGCTCTGCTCCCTCTGGGAGGCGTTCATCGGTATCGGGATCGCAGTCGCAGTCGCAATCGGTCTTGTTAGCCCGCAAAAGCCGATAGCGATTGCGACCCCGATACCGATACCGACGCTTTTTGCTTTCTGCTTCTGTTTCCGGATCAGTCGCTTGTCTCCCCGGATCAGCACATAGACTCTAAGGCTCGAAGTAATTCTATGATTTGGAACCTTCTTTGAGCCTTTGAGTCTTTGAGTCTTTGTGGTAAACAGTAAAGATCGAATTCTCCTGGTCCGGATGGTTTATGGGAAATCCAACGCGTGTCATTACACTACTTACCGATTTCGGATTACGAGACCCTTTCATCGCGGCGATGAAGGGGGTCATGTTGAGCGTCAATCCCGACCTCGCCTTTGTGGATATCAGCCACCTCGTCCCGCCGCACGACATTCACAGCGGAGCCTTCACTCTCGCGCAGGCCTACTCCTACTTCCCCGCGGGCACCATTCATGTGGCCGTGGTCGATCCGGGAGTGGGGACCGCGCGCAAGGCACTGGCGGTTTCGGCAGGCGGGCACTTCTTTGTGGCCCCAGACAACGGGCTGCTTACGTATGTGTTCGACCGCGAAGATGGGTTCACGGCGTACGAGATCACCGCGGACCACTATTTTCGCAAGCCTGTATCCTCGACCTTCCATGGGCGCGATATATTTGCGCCGATCGCCGCGTGGATCAGCCGGGACATCCTGCTTCAGCAGTTCGGACCGGCACTGAGGCAACCCGGGCGCCTGAAGATTCCGGCGGTATCTCGCGTCCGAGATGCGCTCATCCAGGGGGCCATCCTTGCGGCCGACAACTTCGGCAACCTGGTCACCAACCTCAGACCCTAGGATGTGCCCGTCTACGGGA
>JBEKYG010000663.1:0-3666 GCA_049511215.1 Acidobacteriota bacterium
GGTTGCACTTACCTCGGGACATCTCTTGACATTCTGTCGGGAATTCTTACAGCATGCGTTACGCGAGAGCCTTTTTCCTATGCTCTGATATTTCCGCAGTTGCACCGAGGATCTCAGGCAATCTGTTGATTGTCAAACGGGTGAATGTCGGTAGCCATTACAACATCATATGTTTTTGACAGTTAATGTACTATTACCCGCTTTGGGAATGGCGGCCATATCCACATGTAACGCAAGTATTTATACGCAGTTCGCATGCATCTTTTTCCCATCTTGTGCATTGGCCCGACTCTTGCGTATTCCACATTATTCGGAATGTCCCAACTCGATGTGGCGTGGTTGGACACCAGTGATAACCATCACTAGAGGACCGATAGGGAGGAAGAGATGAAAAGGAGTGCTTGCATTACTGTTCTAATTTTGATGTGCCTGGTAGCGATGCCTCTTTTGGCGCATGCGAACTTGATTGTCAATGGTAATTTCGCCACTGCCCCTACCTACCCGGGAACGAAGGCTCTTGACACGTGGTACGTCACCTCGTCTAGTGGCAACCCCAGTGACTTGAGCTACGTGCCGTGGAATTTCACAAGCGGCTATGCTGAGGCGACAGCTGGCCCGGGGTCCTATTTCGACAACAGCAACAATAGAATGACCTATTTGAGATACCTACTAAATACAACAGCCAATACAACTTACACATTAAGTTTCCAGTACGAGGCCCAGGGTTCCGGATTCGCAGGTGGAGGAACGAACACTAGCGGCGATACCAGCATAGTCGAGCTACAGTGGCTCGATTACACCGGCCTTGCGGGCACTGGCTCTGTTACAGTCAACGATTTCCCTCCTAGTAGTAGCACTAATATCACCTCCGCTACTGGCAATGTTTGGACAAACTGGTCGTACACGTTTACTACATCGGCCACCAACGAGAGCATCATTTTTAAGTTCATGGTGGCAATGGGCGATGGAAATGATCTGGTTGGAATAGGCTACTCCCCGGATTCCTTCCGGCTTGACAACGTCTCTCTGGACGCCGTTCCCGAACCAGCGACCATACTTCTCCTTGGCTCTGGTTTAGTGGGCTTAGCGGGATTTGTAGGAAAGAGGTTTAAGAACAGCCAAAGTTGCCGCAAGTAAAGAATCCGCACCCGTAGGGTGCGGATTTCTGGAGTTTATACATTTTTCACTCGTTATTCCCGTATTCCGCGCCCCGCGATGTTAGCTACCATGTCTGTCCCGTTATTTATATCTTGACAGACCGACCTTTTTCTGGCATACTCCGCATATACTGGTTGCCAGGAGCTTGCCATGAACGAAGATCTACGTGATACCGTCCTATCCGCCATAGAACAGTCTCTGGATGCCCAATTGCGCGTCGTAAGAAGACTCCGTAAGGGAGAAGCCTCCGAGGCCAAGCCTTCGCGACGCTCACGTCTGTCACAAGTTAACATGGCATATGACATACTCCAAAAGGCTCGAAACCCGCTCCATATCGCCGATT
Organism: Acidobacteriota bacterium; assembly: GCA_049511215.1. Taxonomy (GTDB): domain Bacteria; phylum Acidobacteriota; class UBA6911; order UBA6911; family UBA6911; genus JAFNAG01. The sequence continues at coordinate 1,502 of JBEKYG010000663.1, forward strand.
TGCTTGATCGCATCCAATCTGCATACGGGGTCGCTGTCGACCGTGAGAGCCTGGTCTCATCGCTTACTAAAAAGATTGCCCGGAGGGACCGTTTCCTGCGCACAGGGCCGAATACTTTCGGATTGCGTCTGGAGGCACGATGACCCTTCTGAAAACTTTCTTGGAGATCGTGCGCGGCTGGCACGCGGTCTTTCCGCAGAAGCGTTCTTCCATGCGCGCTATTGGGATCGGTGCCGGACCTGGGCAAGTGCCTGAAAGGCGAAAGGATAAGCTTCAGGCAAGCCCCCAGGATCGCGCTTAGCCACGTTTTTTGCCGTCGTTTTCTGGTTTTAAGGTTTTCACTTCGGCAGCCCAGCCGCCGAAGTCACCAATCGCCCAGCGGGCATCGCTATAAGGTTGGCGGCCGAGCGCCGGCAGAGGTTTTGAGACCCGCGCTCCTCATCTTTGCTGACGTTTCCGGTCACTTGCGCGACCAGGCCGATAGATCGTCCTCCGAGAAGCCCCAGGATCGACGATCTCGCGGAGGTCCACATGCTGTATCCACTCAAAGGGAGAATACCTTGACCATAGGAAAATATTTCTTGCCCTCGAGCCATTCTTTCACATAAACCTAGAGGGTGACGCCGGAAGTAAATCTGCTGTTCGAAACCGCCTGCCTGTGTGAGAGCAAGAGCGATGCGCTTCATGTCGGGATCCGGATCAAGAGGGGTCCTGTTTCTTGCCGCCGCGGTAATCCTCTGTCTTGTCGTTGTGTTGTGGATATTGCTGCACAAGTCGGGGAGCACTGCGAACCCGACAACCGGTACTTCAGTTCCCCGGTCTCACGAGCAAACAGCCACGACGAAGTCCGCAGGCAGTACGCCGGCCAACCCCAGCCCCCGAATATTATCCTCTTCCGTTGCAGTGCGGGTCGTTAGCTCGGAGACGAAACTCGACGCCGTCACTCCAGGCAAGGTCGTTCTGGAAGTTCGCTTTGTCGACGAAATATCAAAACATCCGATCACCCCGGGACGAGTTATAGTTGAACCCTTTTATGGACCCAACCTCGACGTAGACCTGAACAACGACGGAGCCGCATTGATTGAGGCCGAACCCGGCAGCTATACCTTGCGATCGTCATGTCCCGGGTATATTGACTGGTCGGATGATGTGGAGGTCCCTTCCAGGCCAGGCTACATTGAGAAGACTGTCGAGCTTGGAAGGCTCATCCTGGTGAGGGGAATCGTCAGGAACGCGAAACGCCAACCACAGGCAGGCGCAAACATCACGTTCTTCCAGGATGGCTCCTCATCTACAATCAACAGCGGAAGCGGCGGGCGGTTCGAAACGATATTAGTGGCGCACGATATCCAGAAGCTCTATGCATTCAAACCTCCTCATCCGATTGCCGAAATGGGGCCGATCACCCTGGATGAGGCGCACAATCCATACCTGGAGATCACTCTTCCACCCGAGGCGGCGGTCGTAAGGCTATCAGGCAGAATTCTTGACGATCAGGGGAAGCCGGTCGCAGGAGCTGCCGTGAGTGTGCGGCCGGAACATCTGTATGATGTGAGCAACGACCGACATGACATTATCATTCGCATGGCGCAAATCTCCTACTACATCAATTCCATTAAATCCGACTCCGAAGGCCACTTCTCGCTTGAAATCTTGCCCCAGCGTAACGTGCCCCTGCGTGTCAATGCCAGAAACCTCGAGGGCTATTCTGAAACGTTGGATCTGACCAAAGACGTTGAAAAGAGTATTTACCTTAAACGACATCCCATGTTCAGGGTGACGGTCCAGGATGCGGATGGGCGCCAAGTTAGTGGCATGGATGTCATCGGAGAATCGCCGGACGGCAGAAATGTGGTCTCTTCGACCTCAGAGGTCGGAAAGTACTTCGCAACCGCGTATCCGTTCAGAATTTTTGCCGACGGGATCAAGAAAAATCTGGGGATTTCCACGAGCCAGTGGGTCGGAACGTACCGTGGTGAAATCGTACTGGTGCTGGGCCAAGGGCACCTGGCCGGCCGCGTTATTGACGAAAGCGGAAACCCAGTGAGGTTTTTGACGATTACCGTCAAGACGGCTGGTGATAATTCCTATCACCGTTCTTCAGGATTTGATTTTTATTCGGAAGACGGATCTTTTGAACTGCAGAACATCATTCCCGGCAAAGC
>JBEKYG010000664.1:0-3665 GCA_049511215.1 Acidobacteriota bacterium
CGGAATCGGCACCACCATCGAGGTTCTCCTGCCGGCGGAAACACGGTGACAGGCTACGCAACCTCGGAATTATCTCAGAGATTTGAGGTTGCGTAGCCTGCTCAGAAAATAGCGATAAAACTGATGGGCCTCGGTATCGGTATCGGGGTCGCAATCGCAGTCGCAATCGGCTTTTCAGACTAACAAAACCGACTGCGACTGCGATTGCGATACCGATAGCGATACCGATGACCGCCCTCCAGGGGAAGCGTTTTAGGTTGGCGCTTATGAGGGCGAGCCCTTAGTCTGCTGACAAACAGTTATCGCCTTCAGGCAGTGGAGTATTCATTCCGGCTTTCATAATCTGAGCCAATTTCTGGTACAGTTGTGTCCGTGCACCTGTCAATCGGAGCTACCCGATCAGATGGGAGCGCATTCAACAGGAGTGTTGATGATCGGACAACACAGCCTCCTCAGTGCAGATGACCTGTACATGTTCAACGAGGGCACGCACTACAGGCTTTACAACAAGCTGGGCTCTCATCTGTGCCGACTCGGCGGTGTTATAGGAGCTTACTTTGCGGTATGGGCTCCGAACGCGGAGTACGTTTCGGTCGTTGGCGAATTCAACGGCTGGGATAGGAATTCCGCACCGCTTGCCCAGCAGGGGCACTCGGGGATCTGGGAGGGCTTCCTCCCCGGCGTGACTAGAGGGACGCTTTACAAATACCACATCGAGTCGCGCTATCACCGCTACCGGGTGGACAAGGCCGACCCCTTTGCCAATGCGACCGAAATGCCGCCTGGAACTGCCTCCGCAGTGTGGGAATTGACTTACGCCTGGAACGACTCGGAGTGGATGGCGACCCGGGGGCGGAAGCAGACACTCGACTCCCCCTTCTCCATCTACGAAGTCCATCTTGGCTCCTGGAGACGCATTTCCGAGGAGCACGATCGGCCGCTGTCCTACAAGGAGCTGGCAGAACAGCTCGTCCCATACATAAAAGAAATGGGATTCACCCACGTAGAGCTCCTTCCGATCATGGAACATCCGTTTTACGGCTCGTGGGGGTACCAGACCACTTCTTATTTCGCTCCGACGCGGCGATATGGAGAGCCGCAGGATCTGATGTGGCTGATCGACTGTCTGCACCAGAGCGACATTGGTGTCATATTGGATTGGGTTCCATCCCACTTTCCAATGGACGGTCATAGCCTCGGATATTTTGACGGCACGCACCTCTACGAGCATTCAGATCCACGCCAGGGAGTGCATCGGGATTGGGACACGTTGGTCTTCAATTACGGCCGAAACGAGGTATGCAGCTTTCTGATCAGCAGCGCCCTGTTCTGGCTCGATAAGTACCATGCCGACGCGCTCCGCGTGGATGCGGTTGCATCGATGCTCTATCTTGATTATTCCCGAAAGCCGGGCGAGTGGATTCCCAACAAGTTCGGAGGCCGTGAGAATCTCGAGGCGATCCGGTTTCTGCGCACGATGAATGAACAGATTTATAAGAATTATCCGGACGTGCAGACCATTGCCGAGGAATCGACCGCCTGGCCGATGGTCTCGAAGCCGGCCCATGTCGGAGGCTTGGGGTTTGGTCTTAAGTGGGACATGGGCTGGATGCACGACACGCTTGCCTATTTATCTCGCGATCCCATCTACCGCCGATTCCATCACGATCAATTGACCTTTCGAGCGCTCTACGCTTTCACCGAGAATTACGTGCTGCCCCTCTCCCACGATGAAGTGGTGCACGGCAAAAGCTCGCTGCTTGGCAAGATGCCCGGTGATGACTGGCGCAAGTTCGCGAACCTTCGCCTCCTGCTGGCCTACATGTACGCCCTACCCGGCAAGAAACTTCTTTTCATGGGTGGGGAATTCGGGCAGAGGGCGGAATGGGGGCACGACCGGAGCCTTGACTGGCCCCTCCTGCAATACGCGCCTCACCAAGGAGTGCGCAAACTGGCGGCTGATCTCACTCACCTCTATCGCAGCGAGCCGGCCCTCCACAAACTCGACAACCAGCCCGCCGGATTTGAATGGATTGATTGCCACGATGCGGACGCATGTGTGCTGTCTTGTATGCGCAAGGCAGCCGAGCCGAAAAGTCACACAATTCTGATAGTGTGCAACTTCACACCGGTGCCGAGGCACGGCTATCGCGTGGGCGCTCCATATCCGGGAGTTTGGCGTGAGATCCTGAACAGCGACTCGGAGATTTATGGCGGAAGCGGGCAAGGCAACTTCGGAGGACAGGAAACCACGCGCGTCGCAGCGCACGGCCGGCCGCAGAGCCTTACGCTCACGTTGCCGCCCCTTGCTGCCATCTATCTCTGCCACGAAACCTGACCCGAATGGCGCTTAATTAAGAGTGCCCGCAATCACCTCGCAGCGTTGCCAAATCAAGTGTTTAAGCCCCGAAGGGGCGGGGCAGCAAAGCCCAGGGCGTGAGCCCTGGGCTTAGGGCATTCGGCGGAATAGCCCTGTAAGGGCGAAGCAGCCTGCGCCGCCCTTACAGGGCTAATTCTCTGCTATATGCCAGTTCCCAGGGCTTTCGCCCTGGGCTTTGCTGCTGGACCCTTTCAGGGTCCTAATCGGACCCCTTAATTTGGCGCCATTCAACCCTGACCCCAAGAAGTGATAAGTAGTGAGTAAATACCTCGAGGGGTTGCCCATCACTCATGACTCGTGTTCGCAGTATGCCATGCTGATTTCTTGAAAGATACGTCGTACTCTTGGGGTAAGATACCGGCCTGACCAATCTTTCATCCGGAGGTAGGCGCTATGAGAGGAATCGTGGTGCTTCTTGCAGGTCTCTTGCTGGTGGTATTCATGGCCTCGTGCGGCCCGAAGGTTGAGCCCGCCGACATGGTTCTCCACAACGGAAAGATCGCGACGGTCGACCAGGCGAAACCCGAGGCGCGCGCGATCGCGATTCGCGGAGATCTAATTGTAGCTGTCGGCGCCGAGGAGGAGATTCAGCCGTACATTGGGCCTTCGACGCAAGTGATTGACCTCGCGGGGCTGCTCGCGGTCCCGGGCTTAATCGATAGCCACGGCCACTTCACGAGCCTGGGTGAGACCAAGATGGAACTGGATCTCACACATGCCGCAAACTGGGACGAGATCGTTGCCATGGTTGCTGACGCCGCCAAGAAAGCAAAGCCCGGCGAATATATCCTGGGTCGGGGGTGGCACCAGCAAAAATGGGATAAGACGCCGTCGCCCAATGTCGAAGGATTCCCAGTCCATGAATCGCTCACGAAGGTGTCGCCCAACAATCCCGTGCTCCTGGTCCACGCCAGCGGACATGCGACCTACGCCAACGCCAAGGCAATGGAGCTGGCAGGCATCACCCGGAGCACTCCGAACCCACCCGGTGGCGATATCCTTCACGACGCCAAAGGCAATCTCGTGGGCGTTTTCCGCGAGAATGCCGCAGGACTGGTGAGGAGGGCATTGGGTCAAGTCCGCGGCAAGCGGTCGCCGGAGGAGGTCGAAGCCGAGGAACGCAAAGTGGTTGAACTCGCCACTCAGGATTGCTTGTCCAAGGGGGTCACTACCTTCTACGATGCCAGCCAGTCTTTTAAGACCATCGATCTATATAAAAAACTGGCCGACGAGGGCAAGCTAGACTTGAGGCTGTGGGTGATGGTTAGTGAGGATAATGCTAGGC
>JBEKYG010000665.1:0-3664 GCA_049511215.1 Acidobacteriota bacterium
CCTCCAATTCGGTGAGTGACGAAGCAGTCGAGAGTGAAGGGCCCACCGGGATCGAGGCTCCACCCGCGCCCGTTCCGCCTCAGCGCAGTTCCGAGCGCCGCCAAACAGCAGAGAGCATGGCCACGCGCCAGCGCGAGATCTCGGTTTCGGAGTTTTTCACCAAAAACCGTCACCTCCTGGGATTTGACAATCCCCAAAAGGCGCTCCTGACTGCCATCAAGGAGGCCGTCGACAACTCTCTCGACGCATGCGAGGAGGCCGGAATCCTTCCGACCCTCAGGATTAACATCCGGCAGCTCGCTGAAGACCGCTTCCGCATGGCGGTCGAGGACAACGGCCCGGGGATTGTCAAGGCCCAGGTCCCCAAGATTTTCGGCAAGCTCCTCTACGGCTCAAAATTTCACACCTTGAAGCAGGCCCGAGGCCAGCAGGGAATCGGCATTTCCGCGGCCGGGATGTACGGCCTGCTGACCACGGGCAAATCCGTGGTCGTGATCTCACGCACGGGACCAGGCAAGCCCGCCCACTACTACGAAATCCAAATCGACACACGGAAAAACACCCCGCAGATCATCATCGACTCGGTGAGAGAGTGGGATCCACCTCACGGCACTCGAGTCGAAATTGAGCTCGTCGGGACTTACAAGAAGGGCCGCCATTCGGTCGATGACTACGTTCGCCAGACCGCCATTGCCAACCCTCATTGCGAGATCTTCTACTCCTTCCCCGGCGGCGATGGGGTTCAGCATTTTCCGCGCGCGACTGAATTGCTCCCCCCCGAACCCCGAGAGATCAAGCCTCATCCGTACGGCGTAGAGCTGGGCGCGCTGATCAAGATGCTGAAGGAGACGCGCGCGCGCAATCTGGCTGGGGCACTTCAGCACGATTTCTCGCGGGTGAGCTCGCGAGTAGCGCTCGAAATCTGTCAGGCAGCACAACTCCGTCCATCGGCCAATCCGCATTCGATCGCCGTCAACGAGGCGGAGCGTCTGTACAAGGCCATCAACAGTGTCAAAATCATGAGTCCTCCGACGGGATGTCTCTCGCCGATTGGTGAGGAACAGATCTTGTCAGGGATGAACAAGGAGATCCCCGCTTCGTTTTTCACGGCAATTACGCGCACTCCGTCCGTCTACAGAGGCAATCCCTTCCAGGTCGAAGTTGGCATGGCCTACGGCGGCGAGCTCCCGGCGGATGACCTCGTCGACCTGCTGCGCTTCGCCAACCGCGTGCCGCTGCAGTATCAGCAGTCGGCCTGTGCCATCACCAAAGCGGTCCTTAGTATCGATTGGCGCGGCTACGGTTTGTCGATGGCGAAGGGCGCTCTCCCGGCAGGCCCCATGTCGCTTTTTGTCCACATCGCCTCCGTCTGGGTGCCCTTCACATCCGAAAGCAAAGAAGCCATCGCCGGCTATCCTGAGATCATGAGAGAGCTGCGCCTGGCGCTTCAGGATTGCGGCCGCAGGCTTGCGGTTCACATCCGGGCGCGCCGCCGCGAGGTGGAAGAGGAGAAGAAGAAATCGTACATCGAGCGCTACATCCCCCACATCGGCATCGCGCTGCGGGAGATCCTGGGCTTGTCGGAAAAGGTCGAGACCGAACTGGTGACAACGCTGCGCGAGGTTCTGGAGCGCAGCCGGACAACAAAATGATGCAGACCTCCGACTTCCGGCATCCGACATCCGACCGTTTCTTCTGCCTGATGATTCCAGGTCGGAGGTCGGTCCAATCAGCCTGCGCTAAGGCTGTATAGAGGAAAGGTCCTATGCCTAGGAAAGCAAAGGCTGCGCCCAAGTCGTCCAACGACGCGAGCAAGGATGTGCTGACCGCGATCAAGAATTCAGCGCTGGATATCGAGAAGAAGATATTGGCTCGCAAGAAGCCGACCATGAAGTTCCCGGTACGCTCGCTAAGCAATGTCAAATACCACCCGGACAAGGGATTTTTCGAGATTGCAGGCCAGAAGAAAGAGCGCACTCTGACGGTCAACACCGTCAAGACTTTTGCTCAGACCCTGCGCATGATCGCGCTCTCGAAGGATCTGGTGGAAAACGACGATATCGCGACCAAGAGGGAGGCGTACTACGTTTCGAAGAACTGGGAAGATGCGCGCTTCAGCGAACAGCCGGAATCCGACACGGTGATGGACGATGTCGAGGCCTACTTTTCGGTCAACCGCGAACAGCTGGGCTTCATCCCGGAAGAAAAAGGAGGCGACGTTGCCGGCCGTCTTATCGTTTTAGACCGGGACCGCGACACCGGCAAAGTCCTGCGCATCGACTGCACCAAATTCGGCACAGGAGCGTATAGCATCCCGATTACCGTCGAGCATCTCCGGTTCGAGACCCATGCCAGTTTCATCCTGGTCATCGAGACGGCAGGCATGTTCCAGCGCCTCGTTAAGCACAACTATTGGAAGAAGGCTAACTGCATTCTGATCAGTATGGGCGGAGTTCCGACGCGGGCCTGCCGCCGATTCATTCGCAGGCTCGCCGATTTTCAGAAAATTCCTGTTTATGTCTTTGTCGATGGCGACCCCTACGGGATCACGAACATCTACCGAACGCTCAAGGTGGGATCGGGAAATGCCGCCCATCTGAACGAGTTCTTTTGCGTTCCCCAGGCGACATTTCTCGGGATCACACCTCAAGACATCATCGATTACCAGTTGCCCACCCACCCGCTCAAAGACGTGGATATCAAACGCGCTCGCGATGCAATCAAGAACGACCCGTTCATCCGGCACCACAAAACCTGGGTCGCAGCCATGGAACAGCTCCTCCGCATGGGAGTGCGCGCCGAGCAACAGGCTCTTGCCAAACATGGACTTAACTATGTGATTGAACACTATCTACCGGAGAAATTGGGGCATCCTGAGCGATTTCTCCCCTGAGAGTTCGTGAAAGGATTCGGGGATCAACCCAAATGGCTCGATTGTGCCTCCAACTGTCGTGGGAAATCGGGTCGCGGCTGTTGAAGTGGGCCACCCTAAACAGCATTTTCAGTTGTTCTGAATAGATATGCCGAAATCCAAGCGGAAACAGAAGGCGCCAGAAAAAAGGGGTGCTTCGCTTCTTCTTATCAAAGGACGGCGTAGCAGCGGCACGGCTTCCCTTTTGGCCCTTGATCGCGCCTCTTCTGGCATTCGCGGGCGTCATTTCTTTCCGCCAAACCACATCGCTCGATATCTGGTGGCATCTCAAGACCGGCGAGTGGATCTGGCAACAACACCGCATCCCCCGGATCGATCCGTTTTCTTTCACCGCAGCGGGTAAACCATGGATCGCGCACGAATGGCTCTTTGGGCTGGTTGCCTTCCTGATCCATAGAACTTCGGGGCTGGCAGGGCTCATTGGTGCAAAGGCATTGATCGTGGCCGCCGCGGTCGCGCTCGCGCCCTGGGCGGCGCGCTCACGCGGGGCCACGGCCGGAATGACGCTCTTGGTTCTCACGGCTTCCTATGCAATCGCCCGTTTGCGTCTTGCCGAGCGCTCGGAATTGATCTCGCTTTTGCTCGCGATTGCGTTTCTGTTAGTCCACGAAAAAAGCAAGGATAGGCGACCGCTCCTGCTGCTGCTTCCTGCATTGCAGCTCCTGTGGGTCAATATTCATGGCGGCACCGCACTCCTCGGATGGTTCCTTGCAGGTGGATTCCTTCTCGATC
>JBEKYG010000666.1:0-3661 GCA_049511215.1 Acidobacteriota bacterium
CCGGCTCCAATACGAAGAACGGACCACTTACGGAAGTGACCTGCTGCAGATGCCACCGGAGGCACGGGATCTTTCACTCACGGGGATCTCCGCGACGGTCCTGCGAACGTTCGATGGGATCGAGGGGGGCATTTACCTGCTGAAAGAGGATCGTCTGTCCGGCTATGCCAATCCCTCGGATCCCAAGGCCACCAGACCGCGGCCACGGGGCCCGAGAATGGATGCGATTCGCGCCTTGGTCAAGAGCGCGGCGGCAACGAACGAAGTCTTCACTCAGAGAAACCAGTTCGACACCAACTATATCGTGTGGGCAGCTGCGCGCACGAAGTCGGGCGGAGCAGTCGTATGGACTGCGAGGCACCTCTCGATCCCACGAAACCCGCTGGCGGAAACCGGGCGCTGGTGGCTTGCCGCACTGATTCTGTGTACCCTCCTCGGCATGCTAGGTATCGTTTCCATATGGTATATGCTTCACGCGGGTATAGCCAGCATCCGCCGGGGGCTGCATAAACTTGAAGAGGACTTCACCTATCGCATCCCCATGATCCGGGGCGATCTCGGCCAGGTTGCTATGGCCATCAACGGAATGGCGGAGCGGCGCATGGCGCTCGAGGCCGAGCTGCGCCGCCAGGACCGGCTGGCAGCCCTCGGCAAGGTGGTATCCGGCGTGGCTCACGAGGTGCGCAACCCGTTGAACTCCATGAAGCTTACGCTGCAGCTTCTCGACAGGCGGTTGAAGAAAGGCGTGTCTGTCTCGAACGAGATCCAGGAATCACTTCGCGAGATCGACCGTCTCGACATGATCGTAGGGCGGTTGTTGGCTTTCGGCCGTCCAACCATGACGAGCCGTCAGGTTCAGAATTTGGCGCTGCTGGTCGAACAGGCAACCAAGATGGTGCAGGAACCGGCCCGCCAGAAGGGAGTGAGCATTGCGATCCATGGCCTGGATCAGAGTGCGGCGGCGGATGTCGATGGTCCCCAGATTGTCCAGGTGCTGATCAACCTTCTTCTCAACGCCATCGATGCATCGCCCACCTCCGGCATGGTGCGCGTCGAAGCGGAACACCTGGCCTCGAGCGTGCGCATCGTGGTCTCAGATCAGGGCCCAGGCATCGCCGAGGAGGCCAAGGCGCACGTTTTCGACGCCTACTTCACAACCAAGCCGAATGGCAGCGGCCTGGGTCTGGCCGTTTCGCGCGAGATTGTCGCGAACCATGGAGGCGAGCTGGAGTTCGAAACCAGCACCTCGGGCACGAACTTCGTTCTGACGCTTCCGGTCGATAGGAGCCGCCCGCTTTGAAACACGATATCCCAATCCTGATCGCCGAAGATGAGAAGCAGGCGCGTGAGTCGCTGTGCGCACTGCTCGAGGATGAAGGGTACAAGGTCATCTGTGCCGCCGATGGGGATGAGGCCGCCCGGATCCTCGCCACTGCAACCGTGGAGGCGGCGTTGATCGACATCCGCATGCCCGGCAAAGATGGGCTGGTGCTGCTGCGGGAGTTGAAAGACAATCCCGACGCCCCCGCCGTTCTGATCATGACTGCCTACGGCACCAGCGCGGTTGCCATTGAAGCGATGGCCATAGGCGCCTTCGATTACCTGACCAAGCCGCTGAATTTCGACGAGCTGCGCATCCAGCTCCAGCGGGCCATCGCAAACCGCCGCCGCATCCGGGAACTCGAGGCCTATCGCATCGAGGAGGACACGCTTCAGGAATCCGAGATCGTCGGCAGCAGTCCTGCGATGCAGAAACTCTACAAGCTGATCGGCCAGACTGCACCGACCGACTCAACCGTGCTGATTCGCGGCGAGTCCGGAACCGGGAAGGAGGTGGTGGCGCGCGCCATTCACCTGCACAGCCAGCGCGCGGCGCAGCGTATGGTGAAGGTCAACTGTGCTTCGATCCCGGAGACGCTCCTGGAGGCCGAGCTGTTCGGACACGAGCGCGGCGCCTTCACCGGAGCTACTCAACGGCGCATCGGCAAGTTCGAATTCGCCGATGGCGGGACTATTTTTCTCGATGAGATTGGAGATCTCAGCCCGTCAACCCAGGTGAAAATGCTGCGCGTGCTCCAGGATCACTGCGTGGAGCGCCTCGGATCGAATATAACTGTTCCACTCGATCTCCGCGTGATCACGGCCACCAACCGCGATCTCGAAACTGCCGTCCGCGAGGGACGCTTCCGTGAGGACCTCTATTACCGCCTCAACGTCGTCTCTATCGTCATCCCTGCCCTGCGCGAACGCAGGGAAGACATCTTTGAGTTGGCACAGTTCCTGCTGCGCCGCAGCGCCACGCGCCTGAGGCTGCCGATGCCCACGATCTCCGATGAGGCGCGTCAGGTTCTCTACTCGAACGACTGGCCGGGCAATGTGCGCGAGTTGGAACACTGCCTCGAGCGTGCGCTGATCCTCAGCCGCTCCGGAGTCATCATGCCCGAGCATGTAAAGCTTGCTGCCGGACCGTCCGGAACCGATCCGCTCGATGCATTCAGCCTCGAAGACGGGCTCCATGGCGCGGTCCAAAAGCTCGAGCGCAAGCTGATCGAGCGTGCCTTGACGACGGCGGCCGGAAATCGAACTCGCGCCGCGCAGCTGCTCAAGATCAATCGCAGGCTACTCTATGACAAGCTACGCGAGCACGGCCTCGAATAGATTGACGAAATCGCAGGCTGCGTCAGGGGGCAAGAATTCAGACGCGCCGGCGTGAAAACACGCCTGCCTCACCCATCATTGGTCACTCGTCATTGAATCATGGCATACTGCATTCGAAGGCAGGGCCAAAAATTGAAACCGGCAAGAATTCTGGATGCAGGAGATGCGAAGGCTATTGGGGAGGCTGCCGCAGTCATACGCCAGGGCGGCCTGGTCGCGTTTCCGACTGAGACCGTATATGGGCTCGGTGCCGATGCGTGCAATCCGTTGGCGGTGGCACGCGTTTTCGAGGTGAAGCGGCGCCCCCGCATGGATCCCATCATCGTCCATGTGGGTAGCCCGGAATCCGCGCAGCTCTACGGGAGGTTCCCCATCGAGGCCGCGGCGCTCATGCGCCGATTCTGGCCGGGGCCTTTGACTTTGGTGGTTCCCAAAACCGGATTGGTCCCTCCCATCGTAACCGCTGGGCTGGACACGGTTGCCGTACGCATGCCGGCCCATCCCGCGGCGCTGGCTCTGATCCTTGCCTCAGGCAGGGCTCTGGCAGCCCCAAGTGCGAACGTCTTCGGATGCATCAGCCCTACCGAAGCTCGTCATGTTGCCGAGCAGATCTCGGAGCGAATTGATCTCATCCTCGACGGCGGCAGGTGCGCTGTAGGTGTTGAATCCACCGTGCTGGCGCTAGATGGCGCCGGCCCGCGTATTCTCCGCGCGGGTGGTGTTCCCCCAGAAGCGCTGCGGGAAGTTCTGGGCGGGCTCGAATGGTCGATCGGCTCATCAAGCCGGCCCGAGGCTCCCGGTCAACTCACCCGCCACTACGCCACACGCACTCCGCTGGTAATCCTGGATGAAGATGACCCAAGGGCCGAAGCATCGCCGGGGGAGCGCGTCGGGCTGCTGGCGCTGGTTACACCGAGAAACATAGAAAAATTCGCCGCCGTAGAAGTGTTGTCGCAGTCAGGCAACCTGCGTGAAGCGGCAGCGAATCTCTTTGCGGCGCTCT
>JBEKYG010000667.1:0-5322 GCA_049511215.1 Acidobacteriota bacterium
CTTCGGGTTTCAATATTGCCAACCTGGAGCCCCCTCCGGATCTGGCCGTGGTTGGAAATGCGCTTTCCCGCGGGAATCCCGAGATTGAATATCTCCTCAATTTCAAGATCCCGCATACTTCGTTTCCCGAGGCGGTAAAGGATTTCTTTCTGCGGGAAAAGACCGTGGTCGTCGTCTCCGGCACTCATGGCAAGACCACGACGACATCCATGATTTCCTGGGTGCTTCATGCGGCCGGGTATCGGCCGGACTTCCTGATTGGGGGAATCGCTGAGAATTTCCAGTCCAGCTATGGGCTCGAAGGCGGGCGGCATTTCGTAATCGAAGGGGACGAATACGACTCAGCCTTCTTCGACAAGGGCCCCAAATTCCTGCACTACCTGCCCGATCTGGCCGTGATCGGCAATGTCGAATTCGACCATGCAGACATCTATGCCGACCTGGATGCCGTGCTTCTGCAGTTCCGGCGCCTGGTGAACCTCATACCCCAGCGCGGGTATCTGGCCGTGGGTGCCGACAGCCCCGGCGCGCTGGAAGCAGGCCGAAACTCCCTGTGCTCGAAGGAGACTTTTGGCCTTGGCGGCGACCACGACTGGGGAACCCGGAACATTCAGCAAGAAGACGACCGTCTCCGTTTTGACATCCTATATCGGAAGAAGCTTTTCCGGAACGTGCGCCTCGCAATGTACGGAGACTTTAATGTGCGCAATGCGCTGGCCGCCACGGCGGTGCTGCACCGTTTGGGCGTGCCCGAGGATGATATCCGCAACGGATTGGAACAGTTCCGCGGCGTTCGACGCCGGCTGCAATTCCTCTCGGATGCCGGCGGGATCCGCCTCTACGCTGATTTCGCACACCATCCCACGGCAGTTCGTGAAACGCTTCAGGCCATGCGCTCGTCCCTTCACCCTTCCCGGCTTTGGGCGATCTACGAGCCGCGTTCGGCTACCAGCCGCCGCAACGTGTTCCAGCACGAGATTGCCGAGGCCCTCGGGCAGGCCGACTGTATCGTGTTGCCGCCTCTGTTCAAGCCGGAGAAAGTGCCCGAAGGAGAAAGGCTGGATGTAACGCGAGTCATAGAGGACCTGCGGGCAATCGGCCGGTCTGCCTGGAATCTCGACGGTGTGGAAGGTATAATTCGCCAAGTCTGCGCCGAGGCGCGCGGGGGCGATGTAATCGTGGTCCTGTCAAACGGCGGATTTGGAGGCATCCATGAGAAACTGCCGGCCGCCCTCAGAAATCAGGTGAAAAACGTATGAACCAATCAACCCAAATCGCAGCTGCCGCACGGGTAAGAAAATTTGGCCTTCCCGCACTGGGGTTGCTGATCCTGGCAGCTGCGGCCATCATGGCACCCCGCCTTTCCTGGTCGCAATCGCAGCAATCGCAAAATCCCCCGGTCACCCAACAGCAACAGCCATACCAAATCAAAAGCGAGGTCAACCTGGTAACCGTGCCGGTCACCGTACGCAAGCCGACAGGAGGGTTCGTCAAGGCACTGCCGAAGACCGCTTTCCACATCACCGAGGATGGGGATGAGCAGGAAATCCTCACCTTCGAGCAGGAGGGCCTGCCGACGCACATCGCAATCGTCCTCGACATCAGCGGCAGTGTTCGCCCAGAATGGGGAACCATCAAATACGCCACCAAGAAATTCGTGGAGAATCTCAAGTCTGAAGATCAATTCTCAATCGTTGTATTCAATACGCAGACCATCCTGAAAATGGACTGGGGAAACAAAACCGACCGCCTCGAAGATGTCCTGACATCAATCTACTGCAAGGACAACACCAACCTCTGGGACAGCGTCTACGTGGTGGCCAACGATGTTTTCAAGGGAATTCAGGAAAAGAAGGCCATGATCATCATGACGGATGGCCTGGACAACAACAGCTCCATGTCTTACAAGGATTGCCTTGACGCTGCCGTCCACTCCGAGGCTGCCGTCTATGTAGTGAGCAAGACCCAGGCGGTCCGTCAAGCCTATCTCGCAGCTCAGCAAGGGCAAGGCGTCTACACCGGCGTTCCAGAGCAGGAGTTCATTCAGGCCGACATGGCGCTGCGCAAGCTCGCCTATGAAACCGGCGGCCGGGTGCTCTATCCCAACACCTTCGGCCAGCT
Organism: Acidobacteriota bacterium; assembly: GCA_049511215.1. Taxonomy (GTDB): domain Bacteria; phylum Acidobacteriota; class UBA6911; order UBA6911; family UBA6911; genus JAFNAG01. Next base: position 2,122 of record JBEKYG010000667.1, read on the forward strand.
CGACAACATCTATGCGGAAGTGGACGAGGAGTTGCGGAACCAATACACGCTGGGATATATCTCGACCAACACCGCGAAAGACGGCAGCTACCGCCGAATTGAGGTGAAGGTGGATGCTCCTGAGGCGACAGTATCGGCACGGCCAGGCTATTACGCCCCCAAACGGAAGTAACGTTTCAGCGGGTTTTAAATCCCCGAAATACACACATAGAGGCCGGCGGCCGCAACCAAAGGGAAAACGTGAGTTTGCCTCCGCCGGCCCAAATCCTGGTTTTTCTCCACCTCCCACGTGCATTAAGAAACTCTAAAAAAACTCCTTGACACTGAGGAGGTGGCGAACTAACGTTGGTATCACCCTCAGCGTTTTCCTCGAACTCAGCCAATCAAGCTCGGAGTCTGTGCGGTAGGTGTTTGCTTCATAGCATGCCTGCCAGCGCTCCGGGGAAACTGTCGGCTTGGAGGGCTGAGGTGTGCGTAATCTTGCTTATTCTCTCATCTATGAATCTGACTCGTCTCGAATCTGTGAGACGGTTCAACTCGGGTGTTATCCATCGGAGGTCCAGTCTTCCAACTGGACAGAGGAAGAGCTGGGCCGTATTCGGCTGGTTCTCAGAAAACTGACAGCCCTGCGGGTTGGCAATCCGGAGGACGCCGAAGACCTGGTGCAGGAAACACTGCTGACCATGGTGCGGAAAGCCCCGGCGGTCGACATCGAAAAAGGACGGCTCATCTGGGCAATGGGGATCCTGCGCAAGAAGGTAGGCAACTACTATCGCAGGGCACAACGCTTCATTTTGCTCAATGACCTGGCCCGGCACACGGGGGATGCATCTGTCCTGCCATCACCCGAGTCGATTTTGCACCACGCTGAGCTGTGCAAGATGATCGACGGCATGCTCCTGAAACTTCCCCAACGGCAGCGCGAGGCGATCGACCTATACCTCGCAGGCAGGGAAACCAGCGAGATCGTCTCTTTGTTACACCCGGAACGTTATCAAAACATTGTGAATCGGCTGCATCGCGGCCGCAAAAAGCTCGCAAGAGAGCTCACCAGGTTAGGCTACGCGAGGCGTGCCCCCGAGAATCGTCGGTGGTCACGAGCTGGCAAGGCATGATAAGGGCCTGTCAATGAATAACGTTTGCACTTTGCCGCGGCCCCCAGGCCCGCTGGCAAGGCGCGAGCGACAAGCATACACGCTGTGATATGTAAGGAGCGAGCAGCGCAGCCAGCCGGCCTGCGGGCCGCGGCCCGAAGGGGCGCGGCGGCGAGCGGGCATCCGCGGCGTTGCCGCTCCTCGACGATGTCACCACATCGCCTGCGTCGCGGCGCCTTGCATCTGCCCGCCCGGCGCTCGCGCCAAAGTGTAAACGTTTATCATTGACAGGCCCTAACCCGCTTTTCTCACCAGCTTTCGTAGCGAGGCGGCGCAGACGGGCGTGGATACAAGGCGCGCGACCGAGGGCCCCGCAGGCGTACTTGACAGTACGTCGAGGAGCCCGACGGAGCGCAACGCAGTAGACATGCCCGGATCCCCTCGGGCGATCGGAGGGGTGTGACCATTTCGCGCTGAACTTATTCGAGGAAATCTCCCTCTGCGGGATGCGAAGGGCGTTGAATTTTTGAAATAGAACCATCCTCCGCGAAACTTCATGGGTAACAATACTCCCGGCGGTGTGACGCAACGACACCACCCACCCAGCCGACCCAACAAATCGCCGCCGGGATCCCTTCACGGAAATGACGAAGTATCGGAAGAAAACCGCCTGTATTTCGTGTATCGCCTGGTATCAGCCCTCGTAGACCTCGCTGGCTCAATCACTGCCACATTTCGGCAGGACCGACGATGCTCCCTAGTTCGCGAGCACCGCCAACCCTGGAGTTTATGCATTCGGCGGTGAGGTCCGACGGGCCGGCATTGAAGAGCACCGGCACCTATGTGCCGCTGCTCATGGTGCAAACGGCTCGCCCGGCATCTCCGAAAAATGGGTGCTCCGTACCATGCACTTTGATCGGCGCGGACGATGCGCAAATCAAATCCAACGAGGTAACTTAGCGTCGAGCAACCGAGGAGGAGGCCATAAAGCGCCTTCGCGGAACTGATTTCAAGAAACCTGGCGGGATTGGTGGACATAAACAAAAACGCAGAATAACTAGCACCATCCCACCCTCATTCGTCTGAAGGATCCAATGGCGCGTCAAGCAGTAACTGGCAACGGCTATCATCACGAAAAGGTGGAGCGCAGGCGCAGTCTGCGGATCTCCGCCCCGTTCCCCGTCCGGGTTCGGGGAATCTCTTCGACCGGCAGACGCCTCGAGTTTTACACCGAACTCGAAAACCTGGGTGCAGGCGGCCTGTTTCTGATGGCGCCGCAAGACATCCGGGATTGTAAGCGCCTGAGGATGATTCTGTGGCTCTCGCTGAGGCGCAATCCGGAAACGCCGGCGCCCGTGGTGGCAGCGAGGGCGGAGGTTCTCCGAATCGAGGCGCAACCTGACCAGCGTCTAGGATTTGCCGTTGCATTTACACGGCACCGGTTTGTCTGAGCTTTTCAAACAAAGGCACGATCGTCGACAAACGCCGAAAGAGTAGGCTGCTCACAGGATTCACGGCATGACATGAAGCATATTTCGTGGTTTCAGGGCTAATGTCTTGGACGCGGCCGGGCTCCTAGAACCACAGACCAGATTATCGCGGAATGGGAGCCAAGTCGTGGCGATAGGCATAAATGACGAGTTCCAGCCGATCCGAGACCGCGAGCTTGCTGTAGATCGAAGTCAGGTGATGCCGCACGGTCACATCGCTGATGAACAGACGTTCTCCAATCTGCTTATTCTTCAGACCTTCTCCCACAGCGCAGATAACTTCACGCTCTCGATCCGTGAGAGTCGCGATTTTGGTTTGCTCGGGACCGAGGTGCCCGGAATCGTCTTCTCGGGACAGCTCATCGAGCACGGCTGCGGTCATCGATCTATCGAGCCAAACTTCGCCGGCATAGACTTTTTTGATCGCTTTCGCGAGCACATCGACCGATGCGTCCTTTGAGACCAACCCCTTGGCCCCCAGGCGCACCGCTCTGCGATGCAGTTCCGGATCGCGCATGCCCGTAAGGATCAAGACCTTGGCTTCTTCCGCGGCAGCAATCAGATCGGGAATGAAGTCGAGGCCGGATTCCCCTTTGAGAACAAGTTCTAGAAGGATG
>JBEKYG010000668.1:0-5264 GCA_049511215.1 Acidobacteriota bacterium
AAACGCCAAAGGCGTGATGCTGACTCATGGCAATGTGGCAAGCAACATATGCGACGCCGCCCGCTGGGTCGGCCTGCGGCAAGGTGACCGTCTCCTGTCGGTTCTGCCAATGCATCATTGTTACGAATGTACGCATGGTTTCCTCCTGCCGCTGTCCATCGGCGCCGTGACCTCCTATGCCGAGAATCTGCGTCGCATCGTGGAGAACATCGCCGAGACAAGGACGACTGGAGTTCTGGGGGTCCCCCTGTTGTGGCACACGCTGTACAAAAAGATTGAAGCCGGCATGGCGGAGAAAGGGATGTGGAAGGTGCGCGCGGCGAAGACGGTCGCTGCCCTGTGCGAGGGAACTCTTGGCCTTGACATCCGCAGCAAGCTGTTCGCAGGCATACACCGCAGGTTCGGGGGTGCGTTGCGAATCCTGATTTCCGGGGGGGCAGCCGTCGATCCGGCTGTGGCTCGCGGATTCCGTGAGCTGGGGATCAGCTTCCTGCAGGGGTACGGCCTTACCGAATCGGCGCCCATCATCGCCGTAAACCGGGACAAGGCATTCAAGGACGGGGCCGCCGGGCTGCCATTGCCGAGCGTCGAAGTGCGGATCGCGGAGGACGGCGAGATCCTGGCGCGCGGCCCCAATATCATGAAAGGCTACTACAACAATCCTATTGCGACACAGGAGGCATTCGAGAACGGCTGGTTGCGCACCGGAGATCTCGGATACCTTGACGAGGACGGCTTTCTTTATGTGCAGGGACGCAAGAAGAGTGTGATTGTTACCCCTGGAGCCAAGAAGGTCTATCCGGAGGAGGTGGAAGCGGAAATCCTCAAGTCGCCGTTCATCCTCGAGTGCATAGTTTTGGCCAGTGAAAGTGATGATCCGGACCGGAGCGTCGAGATTCAAGCCATCGTCGTGCCGAATACGGATCATTTTATAAGCCAGGGTCTGGAGCAGCAGGGGAGCGTGAATGCCGAGGCGGTCGAGACGATTCTGCGCCGGGAAGTGAAGAACCGCTGTCTGAATCTCGCACCCTTCAAGCGTGTGACCAGGCTGACCGTACGATACGAGGAGTTCGAAAAAACAACCACGCGAAAAATCAAGCGCTATCTGTACACCGGCAAGCGGACAGACCTGAAAGAGACGCATCCTTAGACCACTTAGGTGCAAATCCTTGCCCGGTTGGCAAGGGTTTTTACCTCAAAGACTCAAAGTCCCCAAGACTCGAAGAGTTTAATTTGTTGATTTCTTAGAGACTTCGAGCCTTTGAGTCTTGGAGGTAGATTTTGGTTGCGGTTATGCTGCCCCATGTACTTCGTGGTTTTTAAGAGAAGGAGAGGATTGCATGGAAGAACGAGTTGCTCTGATCACCGGAGGGGCACGCGGGATTGGCCGCGCCGTAGCCGTTGCACTCGCGGAGCGCGGCTGGGAGGTGGGCGCTTCCTACCGAACGAGTGAAGAGCAGGCGAAGTCTCTCGAGACTGAGCTCAAGGCCACGGGAAAACACGCCATGATCCTGCGCGCCGACGCTTCCGATCCGGCTTCGGCCGAAGGGCTGGTGCGCCGTGTCGAGGCGGAATTCGGCCGTCTTGACGCCCTCGTCAATTGTGCCGGCTCCTATCATCGCGTACCTGTGCTGGAGGAGACCATCGAGGGGTGGCACTCCATGTTCAACGACAATCTCCACACGGTGTTTTACCTCAGCCGTGCGGTAGCGGCCGGCATGATCGGGCGGAAATGGGGCCGCATCGTCAATTTCAGCATCGCCAAGGCCGACCAGCTTGTCGGGCAGCCCTTCATCACGGCACACTATATCTCCAAAGTAGGCGTGCTCATTTTGACCCGGTCACTCGCCAAGATTCTGGCACCGCACGGCATCACGGTGAATTCGATCTCTCCCGGATTCATCGAAACTGACGGTGCACCGAAGCAGGAGTTCGCGCAGTTGACCAAGAACATCCCAGCCGGCTATGTTGGCAGCCCCCAAGACGCAGTTTCTGTCGTTTGTTACCTGCTATCGGAAGAAGCCCGCTACATAAACGGCACCAACATCCATCTAAGCGGCGGGTGGGGAATCTGATCGATTTTGGATTTTAGGTTGCGGATTTTGGATTTTGGGCGTCCTTGCAGAATTCATGCAGCCGTACCTCCCCGCCGATCCGATAAGCTCCGACCCTCTGTTTTTGGTCTGATGTCTGAGGTCTGAAGTCGGCTAGCCGGGCCGACGCAGGAGCGTCACCAGGTCCGCGAACAGGGCGAAGGCGGTCTGGTCGACGGTTGGGTTATTTTCGACGATGGCCAGCTCGCGCATGGTATCAGTATTGAGGATCAGGATGTTGCTGAGCCCGCGAATCGCCGCCAGAGGATCGAAAATCTCCAGCTCTTCCGGCGCGACCTTGCCGATGATTTTCCCGCCCTTTCGGTAAGCTCTCGCGACCAGGCGGATGCGGCGATCGCGCCGCACGGCTGCCCGGACGAGCCGCCCTGTGTTCTCCGAGATACCCTCTCTCTGAATATCCTCCGGCTTGGTGGTCCCTCCCATCAGAGCCTGGATGAGGATCGAGAGTTTTGCGGCCGCGTCCCAGCCACTGATGTCCAGGGTTGGATCGGCTTCGGCGATCCCCTGCTTTTGAACATAACTCAGTGCCGCTTCGAACGACGTACCCTGTTCCATCTGGGTGAGGATATAGTTGGTGGTGCTGTTCAGGATCCCATGGAGGGAGCGAATACGGGATGACGGGAGAGTCTGTCGGACCAGATTGAAGACGGGCGCTCCGTCCATCACGGTCCCTTCGTAGAGGAAGCGGACGCCGCGCTGCCGCGCCAGCCGAGTGAGCGGGCGGAACTGCGTCGCCACGGGGCCCTTGTTCGCAGTCACGACATGCAGGCCGGCCTGCAGCGCCTCGCGGATGTAGGTTGCGGCGGGCTCGCCGCTGAGCTCAAACACGCTGGTTTCAAAGAGCACATCCGCTCCACACTGGCGGACGAAGTCCGTGTTGGAGGAGCAAGCAGGACCCTCATGGTAGCGGTCGAGGCTGAAAGCGCGCTTCCAGGAGCGGAGGATCTTCTGCACGGGCAGCCCATTGCGATCGATGGCCATTCCGTGGTTTTGAGTGGCGATGCCGGTAACCTTCCATTCCAGGCCAAGCTCTCGATGCAGCCAGGCCCGGCGGTGCAGCAGCAGGCGCATGAATGCGCGCCCGACAGAGCCAAAACCAAGAAATGCGAGGTTGATCTGAAGCAATTCCTCAGTCATCGTGTCTCACAGTTTTGGGGAACAGTCACCGAAATCCCCAAATCTTCAAGCCGGATTGAGAGTTTCGGGGACAGTCACCGAAATCCCTAAATCCTGGAGCCGGGTTTGTGTAAACAGTCACCGTAACATTTGGGGGTTATGGTGACTGTCCCCGTATTATTATTATTGTTCCCGTTCTATTTGGGGGTTGTGGTGACTGTCCCCGATTTATCTTGTTTGAAATCTGCAATAACCTCGCGTATGAGCTCGAGCCCCTGCTTGAGATACTCGGGCGGCGGACCGTACCCGATGCGCAGATAGTGATCCATGCCGAAATGGTCGCCCGGCACCACCAGAACGCTCTTCTCCGTGAGCAGGCGCTGGATAAGCACCGTGGAATTGACCGAGAGATCGCGCCCCTCGGGAGCGAGCGCAATCTGAGCGAGGCAGTCACTGAGCGTGCCCGGCGCGATCGTGGTGTAATCGTGATAGGACCACATCTTCGCGATCAGATGCTTCGGCGCGACGATCCAGCCGATGCGCAGGCCGGGAAGCCCGTACGCCTTCGACAAACCATTCGTGATGATGACCCGATCGTACTTGCCCCAGAAGGTCGGCGTCATCTGCCCATCCCGCTCCGAACCCTGGTAAATCTCGTCGCAGAGAATCCAGGCTCCGCTTCGAGCTGCGATGCGCACGATCGTGTCCATCTCCGCCGCGGTCAGGATGGCGCCCGTGGGGTTATTGGGATTGCACAAGATGATCATGCGCGTGCGCGGCGATACCGCGGCTTCGAGCTGGGCGAGATCGGGCGCCCAGTTGAGATCTTCGCGCAGCGAGACCGCATTGACCACCATCCCAAAGCTCCGGATCAAGCCCCAGATCTGCTGGTAGTTGGGGAGGATGATGGCCACTTCGTCGCCAGGTTCCAGCATGGAAAAAATCGAAATGAAATTTGCCTCGCTGCCGCCGTTGGTGACTTCGACGTGATCCAGCGTGGCGCCGGGATAGCAAGCCGCGATCGCCGAGCGCAGTTCGTCCGTGCCGTTGCTTTGATTGTAGATCAGCGGCATATCCATGAGCCGTTCCAGAGAGTCAGGATCGGCAACCAGTTCCCGCGGCGACATGGGATGAACGCTGCTCTCCGAGAGATTAAACTTCACCCGATTCTCCCAGGTGGACTGCAGGCGCTCCATTTCGAATTGGTCCAGTCTCATCGGCCATCTCCTTCACGAAAGAGCTGATATTACATCAATGAAAACCACGAAACACACGAAATACGCGAAAACTTTTTCACGGTACCTGCGTGCAATCCTTCACAAAGACTCAAAGACTCGAAGACTCGAAGAAATTCTGTGTCTTTGAATCTCCCAGGGCTCAGGCAAAGTCGTGTACGGAGCCCGCATAGGCGGATGGTTACCCGTTGCTTGCGATAAGTCCGCTAAGAAAAACACTCGGCGTCGGGGTCGGTATCGGAATCGCTATCGGCATTTGCCCGTAGGAACCGCAGACGGACGCACCAAAACAAAAGCCGATTCCGATACCGATTCCGATTCCGACCCCGAGAATCACGACTTTGCCGTGGCCGTGTTGAATCTCCTTTGAGTCTTCGAGTCTTCGAGCCTTTGTGGTAAATCAGGTGCTTCGTATGCCTCGTGGTTTCAGGTTGCGAGCAAGTCGATGCGAGACGCGAGGTCAAAATCTTTCTGCGTGATGCCGCCCGCGTCGTGGGTGATCAGGGTAAACGTGACCTTGTCGTAATTGATGAGCATGTCCGGGTGGTGGTTGGCTTTTTCAGCGGCTTCCGCAACGCGATTAACCAGGCCGATCACGGACATAAAACTGTCCAGTTCATAACGCTTCTGGATGCCCGCAGGGGTGATCTCCCAGCCACGCAGTGCGCCCAATTTTTGCTTAATTTCATCCTGTGACAAAACCTTCATATCTCCCTCCCACCGTAATTATACAAATGGCGATTGACGATTGACGATTGAAAAACGGTTGCTCTTCACGGGTTATTGGCGACGTCATGAA
>JBEKYG010000669.1:0-3642 GCA_049511215.1 Acidobacteriota bacterium
TCATAGGCGATGACCCCGGGGCGGTCGTCAGGAACACGCTGGCCGAGCAGCTTCTTCATGACGAGGGACAAGGTCCTGAGCACCTCGCGTTTTTCCACTGCGGTAACCCGCTCGAAGGTGTCAATGTAGTCCGGATGCACAGGGAAGAGGCGCACAAACTCGTCCATGAGCTCGTTCATACGGCCGTAGAACTTGGCGAAGGGGGTCAGATACTCCCGGATTTTCACGCGCTGGTCGGCGGTCTTCTTGAGCAGACGCTCCGCCACTACGAACTTGACGTCCTTGCGGGCGATGAGGATTTGCTCGAAACGGTCCTTCACCCGGCGGATGCTGTCGGCAACGAAGGAAAAACGAGGACTGTCGAAGATGGCTTCCTGGACGCCGGCGATGAAGCGGAACCGCAGGTCTTTGCTTACCTCGCCGATCTCGCGCAGGAAGTTGAGGTCTAGGATCAGCTCCTGGTCCTTGCGCGAACGCAGGTAGTCGAGTAGCTCGTCGACCACCATGAGCAGGCCGTAGTCGTGATACTCCTGGTGAAATGCGGCCATCATCTCTTCGAAGGCGCGCTTGTTGTTGGAGACCTTGTCCGCGGGCGGGAAGGTATAAGACACGCCCATCGCGGCCAGATGCTCCTCCAGTTCGGCCACGAGGATGTCACGCAGGGACATGGTGGTTGCGCCGATTTCAGTTCGGACCACCTTGAATCGTCCGCTGATCTTGCCCGCGGCACTCGCCACGCTCTTGTCGTTCAGATGGGTCGCGAGATCGCCGTTTTCAGCCAGGGCGGAGATCACGGACATTAGGTGCGACTTACCGGTGCCGTAGTTGCCGACGACCAGCAGCCCCTTGTTGTCCGTGGGTTGGTCGAACTGAAGCTGAGGTACGACCAGATTGACCAGTTTCTCGGCCATCTCCTCGGAGATGACGTAGGTCTGGACAAGCTGCCGGGCAGAAGCGGCCTCGTCGGCATCCCGCAACTGAACCACGGACTCGATAGGCTCGAACTGGATCAGGTCTCCGTATTTCATCGCGTCTGCCCCCCTGGGCTTTGGTTCCTTGTCTTCATGCAACGGCCTCCGGGTTCACTACCAGGAAATCTCGTAAAGGATATCGTCTGTATTCGGGGTGGTCCGGCTTCGCGTAGACTATGTGCTCGCCGTCGATAGAGCCGCTCCAGGCTGCGACCACCGTCTTGTTCCGCGAGAGTCCCTGCAGCAGCCGCAGCGGGTCCTGCTTGAGCGAAACATCGAAGAGAACCTCGACATTGTCCAGCAGAATCACATCGGCTGTGGATGCGCTCACGAGCTCCCCGAGGAGACGGGGCAACTGCAGTGCCCGCTGGCGCTCGGTGAGGTCGAGCATCCGCCGAGACAGCTCGAGATTGACGTTGACCAGCGGAGCCGCCGTGCGCTCATGAACATCCTGGAGCGCGGCGGTCTTGCCCGCACCGGCTGGCGCCACCAGCATGACGAGACGATAGTACAGCCCGGTCGCCTCGCCCACTTTTCGTATGACTCTATCGGCGAGTGGCTCTGCCATCTCATCTCCTTGAGTGGACTGGTAAGCGATGATTCTACACCGTAAGTTGTTAATCGGCGTGTCGAAATTCATGACGTTCAAATGGGATAACTCTTCCAGGCATTTTGCGGACTTGTCGGGTCGTCCCATTCATCATCCCGATATCATGGCATCGCCTTCCTGTTATGGACACTATTTTGATTTCCTTGGCTGTTCGCCCGGCCTGCTTTCCATCGCTAGGATTCCGCTGCCAAGCCTGATGTGCGGCAAATCGCGCGGATTTATGACAGGAATTGGCATTTTGACGGTAAGCATGGCATTTCAGGCAAATACCCTGGCAGGGTATCGACGCGTAAATAGAGTGCACTCACAAAATATGCGGTCATACTGATCGTGCGCGGCGAGACGGTCAAGATCTTTCCCCTTATTGAAACGCCGGTGTGTAAGGCAAAACCTCCTGTGCGCGGTAGACGCCTTGACAATGCCATGGCTGTGGGATTTGCCTCCTGCCCGGCCAGAGCGCCTTGCCCCAGGGATGATTTCACACTGCAAAACGGAGGAAGTGTTCGCCCCGTTCACAAGCGAAACCTCCGAAAGAGGAAGCCACTGCTGGTCCGTAGGTATCGCATTGGTTGTATCGGCGGTTTCCGGCAGCGAGCCAGTCTGGGGTTCCCACGACTCTGAGCCTGAACACCTCGCTGCGAGCTTTCTTGCGTCATCCAAGGGCTCGCGCAAAGATACCTTCGCATTTTGCTGCTGTCGCCCAGGCTTGCGGATCTTACTAAAGTGTGGCATAGAGCATTGCAAGCCTGGGAGCCAGCAACCCCGTGGGGCGCGGCGGCGGGCGGGGAGATGTGCTTTAGATCCCAGCTTTTCCCTTGACATGAAATATCAAAGCGGCATAGCATCACTTTCAAAATGTGAATCGAAGGGTTTCGTATGGTGAAACCGCTTTATATGCCGGTCGGCCAGCTTCAAGACAGTCCTGCCTTGCCACTGAACGAGACCTCATCGTTGGATCCGCACCGAGTGGCTGAACCGGTACATCTTCCCGAAAGCATTCGTCTGCCATATTTGCCTAGCCCTGAGGGTTTGGCAGGAAGGAGCACCGCTGAAATCCGTAGCCGCTTCCTTCTCGAAAACCTTTTCGAGTCGGACCGAGTCGTCATGTACCACTCGGAACTTGATCGCGCAACTGTGGGCGGTATCGTCCCTGGTTCGGGACTGCTTGAGCTTTTGGCACCGCCAGAATTCTCGTCGGATTCTTTTGCGCAAAGAAGGGAACTCGGCGTCTTCAACATCGGAGGTCCGGGAATTGCGCGCGTTGATGGAATAAGCTTTCGGTTGGCGCCGCGGGACGCCATTTATATCGGGTGTGGCAGCCGGGACAGCCGATTCGAGAGCGAAGATGGAAAAAGCCGGCGCTGTTTAACTTTGTAAGCTATCCTGCCGGGCGATGTTTTTGCTGCCCGGCCTGTATCTCATTGAAGTCAACGTGTACGTTTGTCTCTCCTTTGTTCTAGCTCTCCTTTAATGGAGATTCCGCATCGGAGGTGGTTCATGACAATGATTCTTCGTTCAGCACGGTGGACTTTCGTAGCCGTGCTTTTCCTAATCCTTGGCTTCACGAGCAGCGTTTTGGTCCCTCGCTGCCTTGCCCAGGCTGTCGCCGTGGCCCAGGTCGGCGGTGTCATCTCCGACCCAAGCGGCAGCTCTATTCCGGGCGCGCAGGTCAAAATTACCCAGACGGAAACGCAACTCTCTCGCGCGACCGTTTCGGACACCCAGGGCCGGTATGTGCTCCCAAATCTGCCGGTTGGGCCGTATCGTCTCGAAGTTACCGCAAGCGGCTTTAAAGCCTACGCGCAATCCGGAATCGTCCTGCAGGTAGGCAACAATGTCCAGATTAATGTCGCCATGCAGATCGGCGCGATTGCCGAGACCGTCGAAGTGAATGCGCAGACTGTTATGGTTGAAACCAGCCAAAACACGGTTTCACAGATCATCGATGCCCAGCGCATCGAGGACCTGCCGCTAAACGGCAGGGTGCCCACGCAGCTCATTCTTATGGCCGGAGCGTCGGTATACAACGTGCAGCCTTCCGGGCAGGATGTGGTTGGAAGC
>JBEKYG010000670.1:0-3625 GCA_049511215.1 Acidobacteriota bacterium
TGAGAATAAGCCTCCCACGCCCGACTTTCCGCCCAGGCCTTTTCGAAACACAATGTAGCCACCGGCGCCGACCAGGCCGAGAATGAGAGCGATCGATATAATCTTGCCCAAAGGGGTCAAGCGGGCACCTTGATCAGCCATATGCTTTCTCCTTTTTGAAGATGAACACTCCCGTACAATTGTCGTCGTCCTGGCGACAGAGTCGGTTTTTCACAGTAACCGCCGAGACGCCGGGATGCCGTGCTTAAAAACAGGCCGCTAGGTACCGGACGGACCGGTGCCCTGCGCAGGTCCGATCTCCTTCGCAGCGGCCGGGGATTCGGTCGCCGGCGGAGCCTGTATCCCCTGGCTGGCTAGAAATTCCGCGAGCGCCGTCTGTTCGAGCGCCTTGCGCTCGCTCTCCTTTTCCTGAATCTTATCCATGTCGACGAGGTCTTTGGCCACGCGCGCCTTCCCTGCCGACACTTCATATCGCTTCGACAGAACCTCTTCGACGGTCTTCATGGTATCGCCCAGGTCGCCCACCTTGAAGGCGGCGTTGCCCAAGGCCGCTGCCGCCTCCGCCTCCGCTTCCTTGATCTTCACCTGGGATAGCTGCTTTTCAAGGCCGCGTATTTTGTCCTCGAATTCCTTCTGGACGATTCTTGCCTGGCGCAGATTGCCTTGGTATGCAGTTTCAGTCTCCGCCAGCTCGTTGGTATCGGTCGTCAGGTCGGCCTTCAGCTCCTGCAGTTCTCGCGCCAGGCTGCCGGCCAATTCCATGTTCCCTGCCTGGTGGTTGGCCAGTATGCGGCGTTCGAGATCCTGTGCACGCGCCGTCTTACCCTTGATCTGGATCTTCAGCCGTTCCGCAACTCCTGCCATGCGGGCAAGTGCAAGGTTGTACTGCGCAATCTTGTCGCGAAACTCCTGGCGCGCAGCTTCCATCAGCGCCTCAGGGTTACGCTCCTCAATACCACTGATGAACAGCCCAAAGAAACCCCTAAACAGCCTGCCGATCCGTGCAAACATGGCCATCTTGATCTCCCTTCGCTTGTCGGAGACATCAACTTCGCAAAGAAGGTACGTCAGTGCTCAGATATCCGTTGACAATTCTAATGCAACCCGGCCCAATGACGTATGACGAATTACACATTACGAAATCAAAGGCGGGAATACCGATCGTTGATAACCAATCGTCCTACTCGTCATTTCATAGGAAACATCCCCGCAAATCTCTCTAGCAGCCGGTGAGTCTCCCCCCTCGGAGCGAGTGGCCTCAGAAGGCTTCCCCGAGGGAGGCATCGGAGGGCCCCAGCCCTGAAAGGGCGCCGCAGATCAGCCCAGGGCGTAAGCCCTGGGAATGTGCGCCCACGTTAAACAGCCCTGAAGGGGCGGCGCAGGCTGCTTCGCCCCTTCAGGGCTCCATCGCGCACTCCCGTTGTTCCCAGGGCTCACGCCCTGGGCTTTGCTGTTGCGCCCCTTCAGGGCGCGACTTCGAATCCATCCAAACGCTCGCATGATCCGACGCCATTCTGAATTCTCTACCTCACCCGTGCAGCATGGCTTGTTCGCGTCTCACCGCCAGAGGCCGTGATCTTCCTTAACCGAATTATCCTAGTCATCATTCGTCATTCGTCATTCGGCCAGCTCGTCGGTGGTGATGACCGGGCGATCGGTCAAGTATCCAATGGCCGCGGCCAAGTCACGTTCATAAGCTCGTTTGCGCCGGCGCCACTCACGCAGCTTATCCTGATCGAGGGGTATACGTTCCGCAAGTCGCGCGCGTTCGGTCTGAAGAGCCTGGATCTTGGCATCGAGCTCGGCAATCTGGTGTTCCGCCATCGCCATATGATCCTCCACCTTTCTGCGCACGAAGACCTCGAACGCGTCCAAAGCCTGGTCCTGCGCCATGGCTTCCTTCACAAGGTCCTCCGGATGGACTCGCTCGGAGTTCAGCAGGCTCAGCAAAGTCCGTTGAGCGAGGGCACGTTCCTGGCTCTTATAAGGTTCCGCGCGCAGGAGCGCTTCCAGGCGCGCCACATTCCATCCATGTGCCGGAGCCGTCACACCCGCGGCTTCGAAAATCTTTTCGTAGGGCACGGAGAGTTCCGCCGGCAGATCCGCGAGCGTTCGCACCGCCTCCGAGCGGATCTCCGACTTCAGCTCGTCGAGGGTGACGGTCCTGGTCGCCACCTTTACGGCTTCTCCGCCCGTAGCCTTAGAGGGCGCCTCCAGAATGCCGAGGCGGCCGCCTACCGTCTGCAAGAGATCCAGGAAACTCATCTCCTAAATAAACCTCCGTAGCTCATCGATCCGCGTCTCCAGCTCTTCAGGCGTCATCCGGCGAAACCGGTCGGGCAGAAAACGGGCATCGGTGCATTCCTTCACCGCAACCAGGTCCATGTATTCGAGCTTGCGCGTATGAGCGCTCGGACGGACCTCTGTCAACACCTGTCCGAGTACCTCCTTGAGCGCCGGAGCGGGGTCGGCAGCAAGGGCGTGGATGCGCAGTGCGCGCACCAGTATCCCCTCGATTTCATTACCGCCGAGCACCAGACCCTCAGGCACCACAGGCAGGTCCGCATCCTCTAGCGGCACTTTTAATTTACGGGCAACAGAAAGCAACAGATCGCGCATCTCGGCAGGAGTCTGAGGCGGGAACAGTGGAATGTGCACGTCGAGCCGTCCCTGACGTTTCAGGTCCACTTCCAGCAAGTCGGGACGCGAAGTTGCAAAAACCCAGATAATGCGGCCGCGGTTGCGCGTCTCGGACATCTCCTTGGCAAGCATGGCGTAGACGCGCCCCGACAAACCCCCGTCGGTATCGCCCCCCTCGCGCTTACCCGCGGCCTGATCGGCTTCATCGACGAAAACGACAACCTGCCCGAGCGCGTGCAGCACGGAGAAGATTTTTTCGAGGTTGGACTCGGTTGCGCCTACCCAGCGGTCGCGGAAGTTTTTGAGCACTACGCAAGGGATCCCGAGTTCGCCTGCCCAGCATTGGATCAGGAACGTCTTGCCGGTGCCTATGCGTCCGGTTATCAGATAACCCATCGGCAGGGCATTCAAAATGCCGCGCCGCAGCAACTGGGTGTCTTCCCGCAACCATGCCTTCACGGCATCAAGGCCCGCGAGGTTCTCGAGAGTGAATGGGGATTCGAGAAACTCGAGCAATCCCTGGCACTCGCGCTCGATCATGTCCTTTTTCGTCAGTGTCAGCCATTGGGCCGTGATCGGGCGGTCATTCTTAACCGCGAGTGACAGGAGCGTGCGCGCCCCCACCCGGCTCAGCCCGGTCAGGCGCCGGCCGAGCGCATCGAGGGGGACCTCGCAGTGGACGGGAAGCTCGGGGAGCGACGTGGCGATCAAGGCGCCGACATAATCCGACATCTCCTCTTCACTCGGCAACGGGATGCGCAGCGATGCCGCGTGAGGGTTCTCCACCACCAACTCGTTGAGATCGTGCAATCCTTCAACCAGCAATACCGTGACGATATTCGACTGCAGGACGGCAGGATCGTTAGCCCACCCGAGGACTTTGACAACGTTGGCGCTGAAGGCGCCTCCCAACTGGATAGCATCGCCCCGAGGCACCACGAATTCGGAAAAGTCGATGACCACCGCGACCTTGTGCCCTGCGCCT
>JBEKYG010000671.1:0-3610 GCA_049511215.1 Acidobacteriota bacterium
CGACGATGGTGACTCGCAACGGCAAGGTTGTGTTGATTACCGGTTCACCCGGCGGCCGGACCATCATTAACACCGTTCTCAGCATTGTTGTGAGCGTGTTGGAATTCGGCATGAATGGCCGTGAGGCTGTTGATTCCGCGCGGATGCACAATCAGTGGCTCCCCGACGAGACCATCTTCGAGCAAGGCGCGATTCCTGAGGATGTTCAGACCCGGCTCAAGGCGATGGGACACAACATCAGGATGCAGGGGAGACAGGGTGATGGGAACTCAATTCTAGTCGACCCGGTGAGCCGGGTGGCTTACGGTGTCAACGACAAGCGCAGCCCCGACGGGAAAGCATCGAAATAACGGATCCGCCGAAGGACGGGAGAACAGCACTGACATCTCCCTTCTTAGGGTTCGCGCAAGAATAAGTTGGCATTTTGGCGCGAGCGCCGGGCGGGCAGATGCAAGGCGCCGCGACGCAGGTGATGTGATGACATCGTCGAGGAACGGCAACGCCGCAGATGCCCGCCCGCCGCCGCACCCCGAAGGGCTGCGGCTCCCAGGCTTGGCGAACTAGAACAGTTGGCTGGTTATGATTCAATTGGGCATCGGAGCCGCAGCACAATGCCAAATTATTCTTGCGCGAGCCCTCATGCTCAGGTGGGGTGCGGCGAGGACCGCGCCCCACTATTTGAACAGGCTGCTGAAGCGTCTCGACAGACCGATCTACTTCTTCTTCTCGATTGCCGCGATCGTAGCTAGGATATCACTGGCCTGTTGGATATGCTCTTTTCCCCCAACGTCCTTGTACTTGTTGAGGTTTTCCTTAGCCTTGGCATAGTCCTTCTTGAAGTAGTATACCGAGCCAAGCTCGAAATACGCCTCGGCATTCTGAGGATCGTTTTTCATGATCCAATTGAACGCCTGTATCGCCAGGCTTTCCGTCTCAGGGTTCGTCTCCCATTTCTTCGCCTGGTCGAAGACAGAAATGCCTCCCTGGACATAGGCGGCGAAGGCTTGATCGTATTGCTTGTCGTTGATGTATCGTTGCGCCACCACTTCGTAATGACTCGACAGGGCCTGCTTGAATTTGGCGTCCTGGGGAGACAGGGAAATCGCGCGCTTGTAGGCTTCAATAGCAGCGTCGTCCTGCTTGAGCTGAGTGCGCGCCCGCCCGATCTGGCACCAGACGCTGGCCTGAAGCCCCGGTTCCGGGAGCAGGGGCAGCGCTGCTTCATATTTCTGTAGGGCAACGCTATAGTCCTTATTGTTGTATGCCGTGTCGCCCTCATCCGCGAGCCCCTTTGCCTTTTCCAGTGTGGCATTCGTGGCCAGGCGCTCTTTTAAGTCCTGGAAAGACTTATCGTCGGGCCTAAGCTTGATAGCGGTCTCCAGTTCCTTCATTGCAGGTTCCCACTGTTTGTCGGATCCGAGCGCGAGCGACAGGTAGTAGAAGGTATCAGGATCGTTTGGAATCAGCTTGGAAGCTTCTTGAAGCTTGGCGATGGCCGGTTTGTAGTTCTTGTTGACAAATTCGTCATAGCCCTCGACCTTCAATTTCAAACCCGGGAGCATGGCAAGCATGGCTTTGGCGTTGTTCAGCGTTGCCGTCCAAGGGAGTTGCTGTTGCTGCTGGGGAGCCCCTTTGGCATCCTTGGTGGGTTCCTTAGGCGGAGGCAGGGACATTTGCTGCGCAGTTGCCATATCACGAGCTTTCTCAAAGTTCTCCTGCGCGAGATCCCACTTCTTCAGCTGTGCCGAATTCAAACCTAAATAGAAGAGCGTGTCTGGACTCGAAGGATTCATTGCGAGAGAATCCTGGAGCAGCTTGTCCGCTTCGTCGTATTTCTGCTGGTTAATCGAGTTGATCGCCTGTTTTAGGGTCTCGAATGCTTTCTGATACAGGTCAGGATCCTCGAAGTAAAACTTCTTCAGAGGATCACCCGCCGCGCATTTGACCGTAATCGATTCCTGAGCTCCGTTCTTGAGAATGACGGGCTCATACAACCCAGGGGCCATGGCCTCCGGGCGGACTACGACCCGATACCCGCCGTCATCCAGCTTTTCGTAGCGCGCGATGCCATCCTTGTCCGCTGTCTTGTTCTGCCATTTCAGATTGGATCCATAGGTCGCGATCATCACTCTGGCCCCGGCGAGAGCTTTGCCCGAGTCATCGACGCACTTGATGGTCAGCGTGTTGGCGGGAGCGGCGAAAACTGCTCCCCAAAGGAGCAGGATTGAAATAGATATACTGAGTCCGAATAATAACTTGCTGGTTATTGATTTCATCGTAACCGTCTGCACAATTTGGGTTAATGTTTTAAAGGTTTCATGTCACGCTCGCTTCCCGATATCCTGGGGCCGCTCCTTCCAGACGCATGGATCCCGATTTCAGATCCATGGACTTCCAGAAGGAAGCGCTTGTGGGCGGCGCCGTGTATTATGACACAGGTCTTGCTTTTGCAAATGAAAAGATTTAAAGGAAATCTCTGCCGGGAGCATGCCGATGACAAACGTTTTCTACTGGGTCACCCATTATGGCTATCTGGCGATATTCTGTCTGCTGGTGCTCGGCATCGTCGGGCTGCCTGTGCCGGACGAGACGATGCTCGCTTTTGCAGGGTATTTGGTATACCAGCGCATCCTCCTCCCGGTACCCACCATTGCCGCGGCGCTTCTAGGGAGCCTCTCCGGCATCACGATCAGCTATGTGCTGGGACGTACCGCTGGACTCGGTCTGCTCCGCAAGTACGGCCGATTTATGCATGTGACGCCGGCACATGTGGACCGGGTGCATCTTTGGTTTGAGCGGATCGGCAGATGGACGCTGCTCATCGGCTACTTTATTCCTGGGATACGGCATCTGGTTGCTTTCGTTGCGGGCGCATCCCGGCTGCGCTATCCGGTGTTCGCCCTTTTCGCTTACACCGGCGGCATGTTTTGGTCGCTCACCTTCATCTCGGTGGGTTTTTTCTTCGGACAGCATTGGACTTCCGTGCTGGGCAGGATCGAAAATCACGTGCTGGAGGTAGTAGGAGTTGCTCTCGGCTTGCTGTTGCTGTACCTCTTGATCTGGTGGCTGCGACGCGCCCGCGCCTGATTTTCATCCGCCGTGAGCGATGGGGACGGAGGCTGCCGCGATTCTTGGTGCGTCCTTGTGGCAACTACTTTTTTGTCCGTGAAGTCTGCCGTTCGAGGTCGATTTTCTTCAGCCGATCGAGTTCGTCCGTCAGCTTCTTGATCTTTTCTTCGCGGGTCTTAGCATCCACTTTCATTTTTTCGATGTCGGTCTGCAGGCTGAGGATGAATCGCGCCTCCGCGCTATAGGGGCTCTTCGGGAAGAGAGAAACCAGGTGTTTAAATTGCTCCTGAGACCGTTCCAGGGACTTCGCGCGGCACTCGGCTGATGCGCAGGCGAGCGTGTGCGATATTCCCAGCTTGAAAAGGGCCACATCCTTATATTGAGTGACGGGATCCTCCCGGAGGTACTTTTCGTAGAGACGGATTGCATCCACATATTTGCCGCTTTGGAAGCTTGCTTCTCCGTCCCGGAAGCTCTTGGGGAGCGGCGGCTCGGGCGGCGCGGGAAGCCGTGAAGGCGGCAGGGGAAGTTCGGGCCAGGT
>JBEKYG010000672.1:0-3608 GCA_049511215.1 Acidobacteriota bacterium
AGGCGATCTCTGCGTTGCTCGTCGTCAACGATGTACACCGACATCGCCTCCTCCTCGCGCCTTGAGCTCGCCTCGCAAGCCCCATGCGCGCGACCCCTCCTAATTCTCGGACGGGCTCCTAGACCGAAGACGCAGGAAATCCGGGTCATCCCTGCTGAACTTTATCCATCTCATCCGAACACTATTATCTCGTACACCGGATTGATGCCGGCGCCTTTGAGCATGGAGAAGGCATGAATTTTCGACTATTGCGGGGTGACTTTAGAGAAGCGCGTGCTACCATCGCGGGACTCGTGCACCGCACACCGATTTTTTCTTCCCGCTCTTTGGGCAAGCACGTCGGACTGCCGGTTTATCTCAAAGCAGAGAATTTGCAGAAGACCGGTTCCTTCAAGCCGCGCGGCGCCTTCAACAAGGTCCGCCACCTGACGCGCGCGGAAGCGAGACGCGGGATTATTACGGCGTCGGCAGGTAACATGGGGCAGGCCGTTGCATATGTTGCGGCTTGCGAGCAGATTCCGGGCGTGGTAGTGATGCCCGAACGGGCCAACTCCAGCAAGGTGGCCGCCGTCAAAGAGTACGGCGCGGAGGCTATCCTGCACGGAAAGCTCTGGGATGACGCCTTCGCGCGCTCACAGGAATTGGCCATCGAAAGAGGGCTGGTTTATGTGCATCCGTTCAAGGACCGCTATGTGCTCGCCGGACAGGGGACGTTGGCACTCGAGGTCCTCGAAGATCTTCCGGATCTCGCGGCAATCATCATTCCGATTGGCGGTGGCGGGCTGATCGCCGGGATGGCGATGGCGATCAGGTTGCACAAACCAAATGTGCGCATTATCGGTGTGGAACCGGCCGGCTCGGCCAATATGTTTCTCAGCCGGCGCCTGGGCCGCTGCACGGATCTGGAAGCAGTGAAGACCATTGCGGATGGGCTCGCGACCAGGAAGACAGATCCCGAAGTGTTCGAGATTATCAATGAAATGGTCGACGAGCTCGTGACCGTAGACGATGAGGAGATGCTCTGGGCGATCCGCTTCCTGCTCGAGCGCGCCAAGCTGCTGGCGGAACCTGCCGGGGCCGCTACGGTCGCCGCGCTGCTGACGGGCAAAGTCACTCTTCCTTCGGGCGCGTCAACCGTTGCAGTGGTGAGCGGGGGAAACCTCGACGTTTCCGGAAGACTGAA
Source organism: Acidobacteriota bacterium (assembly GCA_049511215.1). Lineage (GTDB taxonomy): Bacteria > Acidobacteriota > UBA6911 > UBA6911 > UBA6911 > JAFNAG01. The sequence continues at coordinate 1,184 of JBEKYG010000672.1, forward strand.
GCTTGACTACGAATGAGCCGGCGAGTGACAAATGACGAATCTCTCACTCGTCATTCGTCACTCGGCACTCCACTCAGGCGATGACGTATTTCTTGAACCAATCCAGCAATCGCCGCCACCCGTCTGTCGCCGCGTCTTTATTGTAGCTGGATCGATAATCCGCAAAGAATCCATGCTGGGCCTCGGGGTAGACAAAGATTTCGGACGGGTTGCCCGCGGCCTTCAGCGCCTTGCGCATGGATTCAATGGTATCCGGCGGGATTCCCGTGTCTTTACCCCCATAAAGCCCCAGCACTGGTCCCTTCATCTCCGGCACCAGATCGATGGGATTTTTCGGCTGTAGATCACTCGGCTGGCCAACCAAACGGCCGTACCAGGCGACGCCCGCTTTCAGCTTGGGATTGTGCGCCGCGTAGAGCCACACGATGCGCCCGCCCCAGCAGAATCCGGTGACGGCCATCCTGTTGGCATCTCCCTTGGATCGGCCGGCCCATGCGGCCGTGGCGTCGAGATCGGACACGACCTGGGCGTCCGGCACCTTGGAAACGACATTGGAAATAATTTCGTTGATGTCTGTCATCTTGGCCACATCACCCTGGCGGGCGTAAAGCTCCGGGGCAACGGCCAAGTATCCGACTTTGGCGAACCGGCGGCAGATGTCCTTGATGTGCTCGTGGACACCGAAGATTTCCTGTACCACCAGGACAGTCGGGAATGGGCCGCCAGAAGCGGGCATTGCCCTGTAGGCCGGGATTTCGCCATCTTTCACCGGTATTTTTACCTCTCCGGCCGTAAGGCCTGCGGAATCGGTGCTGATCGTCTGTGCGGAAATCGGCTGTGCCGCCAGGGCAAACCCGGCCGTCAAAGTTGTGACGATGAACTCGCGACGCGAATATTCGTTCTGCGGAAACGGATTTTGCTGATCTTGATTCATCGTGCCTTACCTCCTTTTGTGTTACCTTTTGCGTTGAGGCGCCTGAGTCGATGTCAATGTTTTTGCTCAGGAAGCTGAATGCATGGTAACAGCTGAACCGCACGCATTCCAGGCCGGTGATGCTGAGCATGACGCGAAGGTCACGAAACATTTTTGCCCCGTTCGTCTGGTTGATGGTATGAATCCTAAAATGGAAGTTTCCGCTGAGGACCTGCTGCTAATCACTGATGTCCAGAACGATTTTTGTGCGGGTGGGGCCCTGGCGGTGCCGAATGGCGATGAAGTAGTGCCGGCCATCAACCGTCTGACAGGAAGATTTCCCCATGTCGGGCTGACGCAAGACTGGCACCCGAGAGGTCACGTATCCTTCGCATCATCTCACAAAGGAAAAAAACCGCTGCAGACGATTGCGCTCCCTTATGGTGAGCAGATACTGTGGCCCGATCATTGTGTCGCCGGCACCACGGGCGCGGAGTTTCACCCTGGTCTGGATACTACCCGTACTGAGGTGATATTAAGAAAGGGATTCCATCTGGGGATCGACTCTTACTCTGCATTTAACGAGAACGATCACAAAACCGCGACTGGGCTAGCCGGATATCTGCGCAACCGCGGCCTCAAACGGCTGTTTTTAGCCGGACTGGCCACCGATTTCTGCGTTCTGTACTCAGCAGTCGACGCACGCAGGGAAGGCTTCGAGGTATTCGTGATCGAGGAAGCCGTACGCGGCATCGATATCAGCAATTCGGTGCAGAAGGCATGGAATGCCATGGCCGAGGCCGGCGTCCGCCGCATCTGTGAACCAGACCTGCCTTCCTGATTCCACCCGCGAATTGCATGGGGCAGCATAGCCGCGATCAAAATCTATCACCAAGACGCCAAGACTCTAAGACGCCAAGAAATCAAGGATTAAAACTCTTGGAGCCTTGGCGCCTTAGAGTCTTGGAGTCTTGGCGGTAAAAATCCTTTCCCTAGTTTCTGCGATCCTTTTGAGCGTCCTCCACGTTATAACGACAGGAGGTGTTCTGAGATGATATGTATCCGGCAATATCGTCTTAAGGCAATGGGCGCGGCATTGGGTTTGGTTTCCTGGGCGCTGTGGTTGGTGCCGCCCGCACGGGCCGCGGAACCAACACTGGTGATCTTGAGTGAAACGGGACAGAGCCGGAATGGGGTGCCGGTTTTGAAGCTGCATGCCGACCCGGCCACTGTGACCGAGGTGCTGTCGCGTGGATTCTCGAGGCGACTGCTCCATCTATATCAATATGAACAGGAATATCTCCGCCGCGCTTCCGGCTCACGGCCTGAGCCTGCGTACCTCCTGCTTTCGGGCCATGAGGGGGGCTTCCCGCGTTTCGGCTTCTATCTCGACAACCAGGATAAGCGTCAGGCGGGATATGTCGATCTGCTGAAATCGAAGTCCCTCACGGGCCGTTTCGGCAGCATGGATCAGATTTTTCCGCACGAACTGGCCCACGTGATCGTGCGGCA
>JBEKYG010000673.1:0-3601 GCA_049511215.1 Acidobacteriota bacterium
GGCGAAGCGCACCTGAAGCATGACCGTGTCGTTCATCTGCGACCGGGTCCGTAGCATGTTGACAACACTCGTAGCCTCGGTCTGGTCGAGGGCAGCGGCCTTGTCCGCCACCGCCTGTCCCGACACCTCACCGGTCAAGACCAGCGCGGCGCCGGATTGGCTGACCTCGATGTTCTCCCTGGGGAAGAGTTGCTTCAGGTTTGCGGCGATCGGCCTGATGTCGAGTAGCACTTGCAGGTCGAAGGAGCGCAAGCGCTCCTGCTCGTCCCAGAGCAGAAGGGTGACGGTTCCGGCTTTCAAGCCATGGATCATGATCTGGTCGGGAGCGACGACGACGGCAGATGCGATTACCGGATCCGTGACCGAAACCCGTTTGAACGGCTCCTGCGACTGCACTACGATCGATCTTCCCATGAACACGCGCAGGGTTTGTTCGCCGGCACCTGCCGGCAAGGCAATCTGGGGAAAGTCCGACGCTGTGCCCGAAGATTGATGGACAGCCGGTCCCGCTGCGACTGCCGGCGGGGCCTGTGCGGGCGCCGGCGAGCCGGTGACAAGCACGAAGATCAGCATTATTGCCATCAGTGTAGGTCTCATGAGTTCGCGCCTCTTCGACTGGAATGAATCGTGCATGGCAGATTATTTCACCACCTTCTCTGGAAAGGTGACGGTTTCCTTGGCTTTACCCTGAAACAGCTCCACGGCCAGCACGCGTGGGGGTGGAGGAGCAACCGGTGGGGCGACCACCGGGACCTCCGGTTTCGGTTTGGCCGGCGCCCTTGGTCTGGCGGCCGGCTTTTCCGGCGCAGCGGGCAGCGCCTTTCCGCCCCGGTCAAAAAGTGATGTTCGCTTCACCGCGGCCGGTTCCTTCTGCTCGGAGTCCAATGGATTGCGCAATGCCAGCTGGATGTGCTCGCCGACCGCGGCTAAGGCAAGGTCCTGCGCCTGCTCGGGCGACACCAGCAGCGTGACCACCTGCACCGTCTGGGGCTTGCCGTTCGCGTCCTGCTGCACATTCTGACCCGCTGCCAGGACCTGCGCGTTTTCGAGGATCGTCTTGGAAGTGACGTCATCGCCGGACTTTGGTGCGCCGGTCATGATCACGTCCACGTGGGTTCCGGGCAGCACGAAGCCGGCGACGCCGATGACGTCGTCCACTTTCAGAGACACCGCTCTTTTCCCGTCCGGAATCACCGAGGTCAGGCCTGCGCCCCCCTCTTTAGGCGCGAGCTTCGAATCGAGAATGGGCTCATTGGTGAGGATGCCGACGATGACTCCCCGGCCGACGACATCCTTCGGATCGGTGAAAGTGCCCTCGAGGGTCATGGACTTAGGCCAACTCGCAAGCCGCACGTTGCCTTCGGTGAGGCGCATACCCAGCGCTAGCCTTTGGCTAGCTACGACAATCTGGGTGGTGGGCTCGGGCGGCTGGAGACGCCGCTGCACGGATTGGTATACGAAGTAAGTTACCAGGGCGCTCAGCATCAGGGCGAAAACGCCCAGTATTAGCATTCGATTACGATTCATATTCGTACCTTTGCTCCGCAATAGGCCGCGGCGTTAGTTCGACTCCGGACCGCACGACTTCATGCGGCCCGGAGAAATCTAGTGAGCCTCACTCTGTTTCTTCGCCCTTTTGGGATTTCTGTTCACAAACCTGCGCTCTTATGCCAAGAGCCTATCTGAGCGCTATTCTGCCGTATACCCCGATAACCGCATGATCGTGGATTAGAGCGCGGGAAGGCAGACAGCGCGAGCTTTCTCTCAGCATCCTTGGCAAGCAGAAGCGGGGCGGCCATCTTTGTCGGACGGCCGCCTTCCTTGCCTAGCCGGGCGGTACAAGCTTTCCTGCCATTACCGAGAAAACATTCGCAATCGCGCTGCCTATAGATGGTGATGCGGCAGCAATAGCCAAGGCCACCAACACGAGCATCAGGGCATACTCCACAGCAGTCTGGCCCGACTCATCGTCGAAGCGATTTCTGATACGGGTGTAAAGAGCAAGCATTGTCTGTTCTCCTTTAGATCTCAGGCTGTCTCCACAATGGGACCGAACCTTACTGTGTTCATACTAGCCGATATGCCGCCAGCGGCCCAGTCACCAATTGTGCGGAATTATCCAGAAATGTCACAAACTGTGTAAAAAACCAGGGTGAACCCGAGCCACACCTGGCAAACAGGCGCCACCGCCCTAGGATTTGCAGCGCAGCGTACGGCCGCAACCAGACAGCAACCACGAAATACTCGAAACCGTTATCGTTTGTTTCGTATAACTTACCCGCAAATCCGTCGCCGGACGCAAAGGATTCTTTACCGCCAAGACGCCAGGACGCCAAGAGTTCTTTTCGTTCTCTTGGCGTCCTGGCGTCTTGGCGGTAGGTTTGGTTGCGGCTTTGCCGCGCCGTGTATTTCTTGGTTTCATTGCATTTCGGGTCGGTGTCCGCCCGGACATACCGGACATAAATGTGTTGAAACTGCTGCAGCCCGGCGATAAGCTGGATAGAAATATGCCCAAAATTCGAATCGAACATCTCTGGCTGTGGCTTCCCCTGTTTGCGATCTTATTGAGGGGGATGCTATTTCCGCTGCCCATGCTGGATTTCTGGTGGCACCTGAAAATGGGGGAGGTCATAGTAACCACGGGCAGCATCCCACGAACGGACCTCTTTTCCTTCACGGCCGCCGGCAAGCCCTTCATCGTGCAGAATTGGCTCGCGGATGTACTCTACTATCTAGTCTATCGGGCCGGCGGCTTGCCGCTCCTCGTTTTGCTCCACGCATTACTGTTAGTCGCGGTCATGCTGCCGGTATACAGTCTCTGCCGCGAATCAACCAACAAGCTCAGACTCAGCGTGCTGGTTACCGTCATTGTCTCTTTGACTTTCTTCGGCAATCCCCGGCCTCAGGTTTTTTCCTTTGTTTTCTTCTCGCTTTTCTACTGGGTCCTGGAGGGCTATCGGCATCAGCGCCGGGATTTCTTGTGGATTCTCCCAATCCTTATGCTCCTGTGGGTAAACCTTCATGGCGCCTTTGTTGTTGGTCTGGGGCTCATTGCGCTTTATCTCTGCTCGGAAGCCCTCCGCCATCTCCTCGACCCCTCGGCCTTGGGCGTACTGTCCCTGCGTCAGCTGCAAAAACTGCTGCTGGTCCTTGGGGTGAATATCCTGGCCACACTCGTGAACCCTGAGACCTACAAGGTATACGACTACATCCGTGTCGTAACGTCAGACCCGGCGTCGCAGCGGTTTGTGATCGAGTGGCAGCCGCCGCGGATTGATACCGTCGCAGGAGTCTTTGTGTTTTATGGGCTCTTCTTCATTACCATGCTGGCGCTATTCTATTCCGACCTCAGGCCCGGCGTTACCGATCTTGCTCTGTTTCTGGGGTTTTCGATTTTCGCCATGTGGGCAGTGAGGAACGTGACGTGGTTCTCCATCATAGCTGCGCCGCTGCTGGTTCGATCTCTGGTGCGCCTGCCCTTCGATCGCATTGAAATGAGGCTCAAACGGTTTCGCCCTATCGACCTGGTAATGGGTTCGTTGCACAAAGCAGAGCGTGCACCGGCCCCGGTGCATTATCGTTTCAACGCCATGCTTGTCTG
>JBEKYG010000674.1:0-3600 GCA_049511215.1 Acidobacteriota bacterium
CTCCCAGGCGACGGTGATTACCATGTTTCTCCTGCCCGAAATCAACCTGAAACTGCGGCCAAAGATCCTCGATATGAAACCCGGCACTCGGGTCGTGTCCAACAGTTTTACGATGGAGGATTGGGCGGCTGACGAAACCGCCACGGTGGAGGAAGGGTGCATCAGTTGGTGTACGGCTCTTCTCTGGATTGTGCCCGCCAAAGTTGCGGGCAAGTGGCGGCTCGACAGCGGGGTATTGACACTCACGCAGGAGTTCCAGATGCTGAGCGGCACGCTCACCGTGAACGGCAAGAGCATGCCGATCTCGGAAGCCAAAATGCATGGTGATCAGATCGCGTTCAGTGCCGGCAATACGCTTTACTCCGGCCGGGTAAAGGGCACCGCGATGGAGGGGACCGCGAAGACCGGCACCAACACCCTGCCCTGGACCGCAACCCGCGCAGACAAATAACTCTCCGAACGCCGATCCTTCGGAGGTTGCGCGACCATGTTTTGCGTTCATTGCGGTGCGGAGAATCTTGAAGGGGCGCGGTCTTGCGCGGCATGCGGGAAGACTCTGCAGGCCACACCGCCAGGCAGTCGCAGAAAAGGCGCTCTCGACGCGGCTGACACTGAGTTAGGTCTGGTTGTGGGACAGGTTCTCGCTGACCGTTTTGAGATCCAGAAGATGATCGGCGTCGGAGGGATGGGACGCGTTTATCTTGCGATGGACCAGGTTCTCGAACGGCCTGTGGCTGTGAAGGTTCTACGTGAGGTTCTAGGTCGCGACACCGGATCAGTACGGCGGTTGGTGGAAGAGGCTAAGGCCTCGATCCGCCTGGCCCACCCCAATATCGTTCGCGTTGATGATTATCATGATGCCGGAACCGTCAAGTTCCTGGCCATGGAATACGTCGAGGGGGAGACTCTTGCAGACCGGCTGGGCCGGGAAGGGAAACTGACAGAGGCGGAGACGCGCCGGATCGCTCTTGAACTCTGTAAGGGTTTGGAACACGCGCACGCAAACAGAGTGATCCACCGGGATTTGAAGCCGGCCAACGTTCTGCTTGGCAAGAATGGATCGGTGAAGATTACCGACTTCGGTATTGCCCGCGTGGCGCGGGATTCCGTGTCGCGACTGACGTCACAGCAGGACTCAGGGACATTGCTCTACATGTCCCCGGAACAACTGTCGGGCAAGAGCGACGAAGTGAGCGACATCTACTCCCTGGGCGTGGTTTTCTACGAGATGCTCTCAGGTGAACCGCCGTTTCAGTCCGGTGACATTCCCTATCAAATCCGGGAGGTCATGCCGGATGCCCCGCATGGGATTTCATCTGCGCTGAGCTCCATAGTGATGAAATGCCTCCAGAAAAAACCGGAGCTTCGATTTCACAGCATAACGGAACTACGGGAAGAACTGGAGCGAAAGCCGGAACAGAGAATTGAAGAGGAGCAGCGCCGGGCAAATGAAGCAGAAGAGCAACACCGGCAACAAGAGCGGCAGGAGAAAGGAAAAGGCCTGGTCGCCGAAGGGCGGCGCGCATTCGATCAGGGTAACTACAGCGTGGCGATGGCCAAATTGGAGGAGGCGCAAAAGCTGGGACATACAGAACCGGATATTGAGGCTTCGATTCATGGAGCCCGCCAGAAACTGGCCGATGAGGAAGCCCGCCGGCAAAGGGAGAAGCGACAGCAGCAGGCTCGGTCTCCGGCGGCCGCGGGCGGCAAGTACCCAGGGGCAAAAACGGTACGCCGTACCAGTGCCTCGGCCATCGTCGTGCTCGGCATCCTTATCCTCGCGCCCTTTACATTCTTTCCCCAGGTTCAGATAGAGCCATCGAACTTCACAATCAACGTGGGCGAGAGTAAGCAGCTGGTCGCGCACGTTTCCGGATCGTGGTACAAGGCCGTGTCCTGGTCGTGCGATGTGGGCAGGATATCGCAGAACGGCTGGTATACGGCCCCTCCCTTCGGTTATCCCCTCGGCGTGACGTTTAAAGTGCGAGCCACGTCCAGGATCAATCCCCATAGATATGTGGAAGCAGTAGGTATCATCCCTGGCTTGAAACTCCCGGATATCCACCTGCGTCAGAAAGTCGAGGATTTTCTCAAAAAGTGATCCGAACTGTTGATACCTTAGCGCACCGTTCCATCAATGCGGTGTATTTGCGCAGGTGGTTTGTAAATAGGTGACGCTCCCCAGTTTAGTTCCGAACTCTCCAATTCCTCATGATGTCTCAAATCACCTGAGGTTTTCGAATTGAGTAGCCTGTCCCCAGAACCAGAGTGATTCCGACAATGGCCCTCGCCAGTCTCCATGGCATTGCGATCAGACAACGGTCGGGTATTGCTTCAGACGGCAAGGAGAGATTGTGCTTTACCGAGTACGTCAAGAACAGTCGCCATTGGCACCTCGCAGCAAAACTCAATCCGCCGGGCGCGCCAGTCCATGCTCTTGATCTGGTCAGCCAGTACGACACCTGCTATTTCCAGGCCTTTGGGCAAAGGCGTCTCAAAAGGGTAGCCCTTGCGTTGATTCGTGATCGGGCAAAGAAGAGCCAGGCTCACCTTCTGGTTGTAGGACCGGCGAGAGATAATCAAAGCCGGCCGGCGGCCTGCCTGTTCGTGACCTGCTTGTGGATCAAAATCGACCCAGACAATATCCCCGCGGCCGGGTGCATTTAGCTCTGCCATCACAGAGTCTCCTTGCCAACAGGACGGCCGGTTTTGATTTCGGCATGGAGGTTACGCTTGGATACCTTCTTGAGCAGATCCTCAAGCCTGTACTGCGGCGGACGATGAGGCTCGACGATCAGTTTACCGTCGACGACATGCAGTTCCACGGCGCTGCCCGGTTCTAGTCGAAACTCGTTGGCAAGTGCTTTGGGGATTCTGAGGGCAAGGCTGTTGCCCCATTTCTGAACTTTTGCCGTCATGGTGAATCCTCCTAACGTATCTACAAAGAGTATACAGAACCGAAGTTGGGTGCGCAAGATAACGAACCTCCCAACGCCGCATAGTTTTTACTCCCGGCGGACAGAATCAGCGCCCGAAGGGTGCCTTGGAGTGCGGCGGCATGACGCCGCCTTGTCAATCCATCTGCCTGCAACAGCATCGATTGGAGTCCCAAATCCCAGCGTGCCGGTACTTTAGCTGTCATGCCGCCGCACTCCAAGGCGGCCGGCGCCGCGCGGTCCGTGTTTGTTCGTTTCCAGAGCCGGCCGCATAAGCAGAGGGTCTCGCAAAAACTATGCGGCATTGGGCCATCCACCGGGATCACCGGCTGGTCGGCAATTACGCCGGCAGGCGGGAGTGTCATCTCGAATCCGATTGGCTGCTGATTTACAAAACTGAGGAAATTCGCATCATTTTCGAGCGCACCGGAACTCACTCGGACTTGTTCAAGTAGTGGAGTTCGCGGTCGCCTCAATTCCTTAACCCGCATTTCTCACCAGGTTTCGTAGCGAGGCGGCGCAGACGGGCATGGATACAAGGCGCGCGACCGAGGGCTCCGCAGGCGTACTTGACAGTACGTCGAGGAGCCCGACCGAGCGCAACGCAGTAGACATGCCCGTATCCGCCGCCGCAGTAGAAACCTGGTGAGAAATGCGGGTTAAC
>JBEKYG010000675.1:0-3597 GCA_049511215.1 Acidobacteriota bacterium
TCCTTATGGGTATAGAGGAAATCAATGCGGCCCCAGTTGTCCATCGATGGAAAAAGTTTGACGCACTGGAGGATTTGGAGAGTAAATAATACGTTCCCTTATCAATGAAACGATATACTAGTACGCAATTATTCAGGATATCGCCTCACGGACGGATGGCGGCGTGCACATGCGCGCAGGCACACTGTACCGGTCGATACAGAGAATGCAGGAACAAGGTCTCATTGTTGAAACGCGCGAACGGCCGGCGCCGGAAGACGACGACGAGCGGCGGCGGTACTATCGGATTACGCCGTTCGGATTGGCGGTTGCCTGGGCGGAGGCGCGTCGATTGGCACAAATGATCAAGCTGGCTCGTGCCAGAGGAATCGCTCCGGAAAGGGCCTAATGCGCGTTTACAAAATTCTTCTGTACCTGTACCCAGCCTCGTTCCGCTCGGAGTATGGCACAGAGATGTCCTACGTTTTCGCCGAGCGCCGGCGAATGGCTGCTAACGTGGTTGCGGTGATCGCGCTCTGGATCGAAACGTTCTTCGAGATTCTCTTCAATGCCGCGCGAGTTCACTGGGATATCCTGCGCCAGGATCTGCGGTACACCGAGCGTGGAATCACTCGATCACCCGGATTTGCTTTGACCGCAATCGTCGTCACGGCTCTCGGGATCGGAGCCAACACGGCAGTTTTCTCGATCACAGATCATGTTCTGATCCGTTCGCTTCCTTTCGCCGAGCCGCATCAACTGGTGAAGCTCTATGAAAACGTACCGGGTTACGCGCGTATGGAACTCTCGCCGCCGAATTATCGCGATCGGAGGAGCATGAGCACATCTTTCGAATCGATGGGTGCCTTTGTCGAACTGCCCGTAAACCTCATCGGGCAAGGCGATCCCAAGCGGCTCGAAGGCGCATTGGCCTCGACCGAGATATTCGCCGCGCTCGGGATTCAGCCGGCTCTGGGACGTTTATTCGCCGTCGAGGATGATCGCGACGGCGCTCCTGACGCTGTCATCCTGAGCTACGGGTTCTGGCAGTCCGACTTCGGGGGCGACCCGGGGGTGGTCGGCAGGAATCTTCGTTTCGATGATGCGACGTACACCGTCATCGGTGTGATGCCAGCGAACTTCTATTTCCCGGATCGAACCGTGCGGCTATGGATGGGCCTCAGTGTCCGCAATCCAGTACTTACCGATCCGGACCGCAACAACAACATTCTTGACGTCCTGGCGAAACTGAAGAGCACCGTTTCGCCCGAACAGGCCCGGGCCGAGATGCGCGTGAGCACAGACCAACTCGAGCGCGAACATCTAAAAGAGAATGCGAAGACGAAGGCCACAGTGATTCCCCTGCGCGATGAAGTCACGCAACAGTCACGTTTGCTCCTTACCGCCTTGTTCGGCGCGTCACTCTGCGTGTTGCTGATCGCATGCACCAACTTGGCAAGTCTCATGCTGGCTCGTGGGATTGCCCGGCAACGCGAACTCACGGTCAGAGCGGCGATAGGTGCCGGGCGCGAGAGGCTCGTCCGCCAGTTGCTGACGGAGAGTTTGGTGCTTGCCGTTCTCGGTGGTGTTGCGGGAATGATGTTTGCGGTCACCGCTTTGCCCCTGCTGGCTAAGCTGGTTCCGGCGACACTTCCCATCGCCGATGCGACCGCACTCGACTTCCGTGTTCTTTCCCTCGCAGCGTTTCTGACGTGCGTGACCGGTCTCGGTTTCGGAGTGTTTCCGGCTCTCCGAAGCTGCTCGGCGACGGGTCTCGACACGTTGCGTTCGAAATCCGGAATGAGCGCGCCGCGGGAACGGCTGCGGGCGGCCCTTGTCGTCACTTAAGTGACCGCGTCCGTTGTCTTGCTGATATCGTCGGCTCTCCTGATCCAGGCGATTTGGCAGATCCAGGCGGTCAACCCGGGATTCCGAGCGGACAGTGTGCTGGCGGTGAATACGCCTCTGCCCATGCCGAAGTACGCGAATATCACCCAGCGTTCGGACTTCTATTCAAGAGTGCTGTCGGAAGTTCGGGGGCTTCCGGGAGTCATGAATGCGGCTTACATCAGTTTTCTACCCCTGACTCCCAACATGGGCGGAATCTTCCCCGTGAACGGTTTGCAGCGCAGTTCAGAAGACGGAGGTAATTGGACGGCCAGTCTCCGGTTCGTGACGCCCGGTTTCTTCCCCTCGCTGCAAATTCCACTTCAGCTGGGCCGTGACGTGAGCGAGATGGATACCGATGACGCTTCACCCGTGGCGGTCGTGAGCGAGTCGTTTGCGCGTCGGCAGTGGCCCGGACGAGATCCCATTGGGCAACAGTTTGAGTTTGTTTCTCAGACCCGCAAGGTCATTGGAGTCGTCGGCGATATTCGCTGTCGGGGGCTTGAGCGAAACAGCGAGCCACAAGTGTATCTGCCCTACAAACAGGTACCCAACCGCTTACTTTTCTATACCCCGAAGGAACTCGTCATCCGGTCTTCAGCCGAGCCAACTGCGCTCGTTCCCACGATTCGCCGCATCGTGCGGCAAGCCGATCCCGAACTGCCACTTGCCTCCGTGCGGATGCTCAACGACATCGTGACGGCTCAGACGAGCGAGCGCGTCACTCAACTCAGCGTGCTCGGAGTGTTCGCCGCTCTTTCCCTGCTTCTCGCAGGCCTAGGAGTTCACGGTCTGCTGTCCTTTGCCGTTGCGCAACGCATTCCCGAGTTTGGTCTACGCATGGCGCTCGGCGCCCGGACTGCAGACATTCTCCGCATGGTTCTTCGCCAAGGCCTCCTTCTTGCCTCTGTCGGCTGTGCTCTGGGTCTGGGCATCGGGTATGCCGCCGGCCGCTGGATGGAAGCCTTGCTTGCCGGCGTGAAGCCAGCGGACTTGCCGAGCTTCGTCTCCGCTGCCGTGCTCGCTTTGGTCATGAGCATCTCCGGCAGTGATGGCTGACGACGCGCTCCAGACCAGCGAGCACACGGAGCGCGCGGGACGGATTTAGAAGACCCGCGCAGATCACAAGGATCGATCAAATCATGCGCAGATGAAAAAGTGCGTGATTCTTTTCCCGTTTTGTTGTGTAGTTATGAAACAACATCAGCGATCCATGGCTTTGGAGTCAGTCGGGCAGTGTCCGACGCTGTTTCCTTCGGCGCTGGCCTGATCCTCGTTGCCGCTGGTTTTGGCGCAGGTACAAAGGCAGTAAATATGAATTGGAGGAAACCATGTTGCACATTTTATGGTCCATCCTGTTGGGTTTCATTGCAGGGCTTATTGCACGAGCTGTCTATCCAGGCGCTAACCCGATGGGTCTTGTGTCAACGACACTATTGGGCATTGTCGGCTCGGTCGTAGGGGGCTTTGTCGCGATGCTCATCTGGAAACCCAAGGAGGGGGCGAAATTCCATCCTGGCGGGCTCCTGTTGTCAATTCTCGGAGCGATCCTGGTGCTTTTTCTCTATAGGCGATTCTTTTGAGAATGGGATCGCAACTCGGCCCAAGCTCTTAACCCGCATTTCTCACCAGGTTTCTACTGCGGCGTCGGATCCGGGCATGTCTACTGCGTTGCGCTCCGTCGGGCTCCTCGACGTACTGTCAAGTACGCCTGCGGGGCCCTCGGTCGCG
>JBEKYG010000676.1:0-3592 GCA_049511215.1 Acidobacteriota bacterium
CAAATAAATCACGGATAGCAGGATTTTGGCGAAGGGCGGATAGTATCGGCCGTTCTCAACCACCCTCTTCAGTTCCTCGACGGCCTTCTGCTTGCTCCCTTGGATCTGGTCGAATCGAACAAAGAGCTTAAAAAAGAAATTCAGGTTCCCCACCACATATTCCACGGATCCAAGCGTTAAATAGGCATCGTAAAAGGGAGGATTCATGGAGAGCAGCTTGCGCGCGTACAGTTGGGACTCCTTGGATAGCGAGTAACTCCGGATGTATTTTTTCTCGACCAGGCTGGTGTAATCGGCTTCCACCTCCGACGCCATACACAGGGCAAACATCGCATTGCGGTCTTTCGGGTCGGAGGCCAGCTTTGCCGCCGCGCGCTTCCTCGCCTCGCCGGTTTTTTGGAACAACTGTGACCGAGACCATGGATCCGGCTTCAAGATCTTCTTGTCGGTGATCTTGTTGTCGTCGGCGAAAAAATCCGTCTCGAGTATCTTCAAGCGGTGAAACTCGGAATAAAGATAGGCGGCAGCCTGCACGGAATACAGTAGGGGATCTTCCGGGTAGGTGCGGATTTGCTCATCGAGAATCGCGTGCGCCCCGGCAAAGTCGCAGTTGTACATGCGGTTGAATGCCCGGTCGATCACGGTCGGCTGTTGAACTGCCTTCGCTTGTCCCGCGGCTGCAACCAGCCACATCAGGACGCACACTAGATTCATTATGCCCTGTCCACCAGCGAATGAATAAAGTACCGATGCATTCCTCTCAATCCCAACAGCAATGTCGGGAAGATATCGGCTGCACAAGCACGGGACACAGCACCTATCGTCACCTTGATGAGCGAAAAATGCTGAACGAAGATACCAGCCCGAGAAGCGGAGCGTCAAGGAAATCATCGGCGTCCATCTCTGCCGAAGCCTCGGGATTGACTGCCCACTCCGCAGCCAATATGATCCTTGGGTCCGGCGGGTGTGCAGCCTGCCGGAACGGGCGTATGCTGGCAACTCTTTAGCACGGTGCAATCGATGCGAATCCTTCGGCGGCGGCATTCCTGGTGTCTGGTGTTGATCTCGTTTCTCTTCCTGGGGACAAGTGCCCGCGCCGTGTTCCAGGAGGTCTCGCGGTCCGACAGGCTACTGGCGGTCGCGGATGAACTTATGCCCATCGTAGCGCGGCTCCGGGGTCTCGAACCGAAGGCGCCAATTCAGAAGGGGATCAAGAGTCGGGCCGAGATCTCTCAGTTCATCACCCAGGAAGTCAACGACCACTATGAGAAAAATGATCTCAAGAGCGAGGGTGTACTGCTGCAAAAACTCGGGTTGATTCCACCCGACATGGACTACGCCAGCTTCATGATCAAAGTTCTTACCGAGCAGATCGGCGGATACTACGATCCGGAGAAGAAGGCTTTCTTCATTGCGGGATGGCTTTCCGCCGAGGAGCAGAAGCCTGCAATGGCTCACGAACTGACTCATGCGCTGCAGGATCAGTACTTTGATCTCAATGGCATGATGATGCGCGACCGCAAGCTGCACAACGACGACATGACCCTGGCGCACGAGGCCGTCACCGAAGGGGATGCGACAGCGGTCATGCTCGACTACCTTCTCGAACCGGCAGGCAGGACTTTCGTTCAGCTGCCGGATTTGGTCTTCATCATGCGCGCACAGCTTTCGCTGATGAACGATCAATTCGAGGTGCTCAAGAGCGCGCCGGACTACATCAAGGAGAGCTTGATGTTCCCCTACAGCTATGGCACCTCCTTTTTGCAAAAGGTCCGAGCCCACAACGAGCCCTGGTCCGTGGTCGACAAGATCTACTCGGACCTGCCTTCCTCCACCGAACAGATCATCCATCCGGAAAAGTATTTGGGCCGGCGCGACAATCCTAAACCCGTGGAGGGCGAGAATCCCACGCCACAACTGGGGAAGGACTGGAAAATCACTTACAGAAACGTCCTGGGCGAGTTCTCGCTTTACCTGCTCCTGAAGCTCGACCTGTCGGAGGAGGCGGCAAAAAACGCCGCTGCCGGCTGGGGCGGCGACCAGGTAATCCTGGTGGAGGAGAGCGGCAGCAACCGCGCCGCAGTGTTCATCGAGAGCGTTTGGGATGACCAGGAGAGCGCCAATCGGTTTTACGCGGCGCTTTCAAACTGGCTACAAAAGAAATACCCGAAAGCCGGCAAAATCGCGGAGTCCGAGAGTGGATTCGGGCTGGTCTCCGGCGGTGAGTACCGGTCGATTCGACGCCGTGGCACAAGCGTACGCCTCATTGTGGGGTTGCCCGAATCCTACGGCGAGAAGTTCAGTCGCTGAAACCACGAAATGCGACAAGCCGGTTTCGTCCAGTTCATGGGTATCTTGATCTCTGAGGCTCTTCGCCAAATCCACCCAATAAACAAGATTCCGCAAGTTCGCCCGTCAGAGCGTGCGGCCAAATGCCTTTGTCTTTTCAGCGAACTCCGAAATCCCCTCAGTGATGTTTGGGCAGATAGGGCTACTAATATGTAATCCTTACCACGTTCGTCCCAGAGAGCACATCGTGAAAGCATCTCGATCGGCGATCAAAGCATCCCCACAAGAGGCCTAATCCCAAAGCTGAAATGCCCAACAGAAAAGCGCAGCAGCGGACCAGGATCTGGATTGCGCCCAACCGACGGAATGGCACCCCCACGATTCTCAAGTCTGTAAGCATCATGCCGATGGTTTGGCCTGACATGCCGAGAAAGAAAAATGAGTAAACGAAGTAAGTCAACAGGTACAGCAAGGCATAGTGGATCTTGCTCACGGTATCCAGGAGGTCGATGCCCTCGATAGTATCCACCGCGAGGATAATCAAGCTGGCACATACGACAACGATGATGAGATCCATGAGTCCGGCTAGTGTGCGCGACAGCAGGATCAGCTTGTCGTCCCGAGGCTCGTCGGGGAGCGCTGGTGTAATTGGAATCCTCCAGTCATACTCCAATCCCGACCTCACTTCTGCTCTTGGTTCGGGCGCCAGCCTCACAGCCGCTTTGGGCTCCGTTGTACTCTTAGGCTCGGCTTTGGGCTCCGCCGCCAGCTTAGCTTCGGCCTTGGGCTCAGGGGCCAGCTGGGGCTCGGGCAGCCCTGTGGAAAGCTGCTTCTGCGCCTCGAGCTTGGCCAAAACCGTATCGATCAGATCTCGAGTGTCTTGCTGACGGTGAACTTCGGCTTCCTGGACCGGGGGACGTATCACCACGTCCGCCGCCGGAAGCCCGGAGGCCGCTGGCTGAAAGATCTGAGGTTCCGGCTCATCATGGTCAGCTGGGAGCGTCGGCAGCTGTCCGGTCGGGGCTGCTCCGGTTGCGGGCGGCAGATCCCGATTGGCACTATGCGCGGCGCGCCGCAACCTTCGGGGGCTAGTTTGCTCGGACGGCGTAGGTTCCGGTTCACTGGTGACCGGAACCTGTGTAGCTGTCGTCTCCGAACTTACAGCTGCCTCAGCGGCAGGAGGATTGGCATCAGGAGCTTCGCGTTTCAACTTGATTTCCTGCAGCCGCCGCGAAAGCTCCTGTCGCCACTCCGGAAGCTCGGCCTGCTGCTCGGACAACGCGGCATCGGGTGCCGCGGCCTC
>JBEKYG010000677.1:0-3588 GCA_049511215.1 Acidobacteriota bacterium
ATCTCGAGGCTGAGGCTGTAGCGGGAACGGAAGAATGCGCTGAGGCAGGTGAGGAAGTTGACAAAACATGGAATCATGAGTTCGGATTTATAGCATAGGAATCCACCACGCCGCCCGCGTTAACTGCTCGAATTTGCCGCCTCACGGAGTTATGGCGACATACAGTTCGTTGGTACCCCAGTGGTACCCCAATCGAGGCAGTTAGGATTTTCGGATGGTTGCTCTGCTGGTAAGTCGTTGAATTTATTGGTGGGCCCAGCGGGACTTGAACCTGCGACCCGCTGATTATGAGAAACAAAAAAGCCTTTTTTCCAACAGTGCTACTGAATGCCACCAGTCGCTAGAAGCCGCTATTGACGCGGGTTTGAGCGGATTTGTCGCCTTCTCTTGTTTGCGACCGAGAGATACCAAAATTGTGCCCATTTTGATCTGCTTAGGGCACAAAAATGGGCACAACCACACATCCGGCGCCCTCGCCGTGTCCTCCGTCCAGGAACTGGCCTTTGGTCTTCCTATCTGAGTTCCTTTATTATTTTCGGTAGCAGTAAAACGCCGTGGCATCATCGATTCCAAAACACAGCGTGAATCCACTCCCGATCAAAATTGTACGCTGGTCGATATCTGCCGTGAAAGCGACATTTCTTAGCCGTTTCTGCGGACTTCCCTGCTGATTTTGTTTGCAACAGGCATTACATATAGCGATAATACGCTGTATTACATGGTTTGCATTCAAGGGCGGGCGGTAGCCTGCAAATCGCCCCGAGGGGGCTTAACCAAGGAGGTTTTGATGGGTTGTTTGAGCAGGATGCCGATCTGGTGCTGTTTATTCACCAGGACAAAGAGCAGCGGAGCAAGAACAGGAAAAGGATGATGTCGCCCCTCACCAACTGATCATCGGCAAGCAGCGCAACGGTCCCACCGGAAGGATCGACATGGCGTTTATCAAGATCTGTTGGCAGATTTCGTGAGCTTTATAAGGAGGATGACGATGCAACAGGCAGTAGCAGAAACGCAGCCTAGTTCAAGCAGTGAGACAGGCCTTACGCGGCCAGAAATTAAACTGCGGCCAGAGAAAAGGGATCCAGCACGCTGCCTTGGCGAAGATGATGACCCGGCCTTCGCCGCGGCGTTCGAAGAACTGGAAATGCGAATAGATTTCGACTGGAGCATCTTGGAGGAGGCGCGCAAGGTAGTCAGCGGAGCGCGGATGCGGCAATATGGCCTGCCGGAGGACTGCTTGGTCAAAATCGGCCGAGTGTGGGGCGCACTCTTGGGAATCCCCGATATCCCGCCGCGCGCTGTCTGCCACATGATGACCGGACTGAAAATGGTAAGAGACGTTTTCGAGCCAAAGCGCGATAATAGCGTCGATGCCGTCGGGTATGAACTGTGCGCGACCAAGTTTGGAAGTTAATTTAACACCGCGTAATTTCCCTCTTGACACGTTCCCTAACATCCAATTTTAATTCCCGGCGGAGGAGCTGTTTTGCCGTATGGCTCCCTCGCAATCCGGCCGAGATGGCCTAGCTCGTCCCTGATTGCGAAAGGCTGGGAAATTGCCTCCATCGTATTCTCCGATGTGAGTCCCCCACTATTTCCGGCGCTCACGCAGCAGGCGTGAAACAGCGGCTTTTTGCGGTACTATCCGCGCACTGTCGATCCTCAGTAGACGATTGTGCGCGGATTGTCTTCTTTTATACAGGGAACGCACATCCGGTGTGGCACCCAAAAAAACGACAACGGTGGCGACGGGAGTTTTCCGCCTCCCCAACATTGTTGCCCAATCATTAGCCCGGACCGCACCATACACCCGTTCGGGGCGGTCTTTATGGAAGGGCATATCTTGTTGAATAAAGCAGCAAAGGCTGTCGTGAAGTGGAGGAAGTCCCAGGGCTTGCACACTCCAAGCGAATTGGGGGGACCAAACAATCGGACCTACATGCAGGCCAAGTTGATGGAGGCATCTATCCGGATCGGCCGTGCAGCCGAGGCGGCGCAGGATGATGATTTCGATGCTTTTTCGAGAGAAGTTGGCGCGTCGATAATATGGCTGCTCGATATTGGAGGCAGCTGCGGCGTGGACATCCAGCAGATCTTCGATGACATGATCGCAAAGGGTAGTCTCAAGAAAACCAAGCCCCTGGCGATCACGATCAACCTGGTGTCCTTCTTCATAACGTTGAATTGGTTAGATGCTATGAATCTCGTAGACATCTTTCCATGGTAGATTCCGTGACATGCGCGGCGGCTCCGTTTGCCGCCGCCTTTGTCGAGTTTCACCCTACCTGCCTACCATCCCAACCACGATGGCGCCTCTCAAGCCGTTATACGGTGGAATCCGACGGCGCTCCCAGACCGGGTTTTGCCTACTACGGGAAGAGGGGCCGGCCCCGGCAACCCTTATGCCCTCTGGCAACCAGCAGCGTCAGGTCGTCGGATTGAGCGTCGGCGCTGAATTCCTGGACCTCGCGCAAGACCTCGGAGACGATGTCGTTCGCCGGCGCTCTGGAGCGCGCCGTCAATATTTCGATGAGGCGCGCCTCCCCGAACTCATCATCGCCGCAGGTCGCCTCGGTAATCCCGTCGCTGAACACTGCCAGGAGGTCGCCCGGACACAGGTAGATCCTGCGGGCAGAACATTCCCATTCCTGAAACATTCCGATCACAGTCGCTGTGGGATCGAGGCGTTCCACCCCGCCGTCCCGGTGCAGCCACACCGGCGGATTGTGGCCGCAGTTTATGTATTCCAGCAGCCGCGCGGAATCATCATAAACGCCGAAAAAGAGAGTGGCAAAGTGCTGGGCGGCCGTCGAGCGCCATACCATAAGGTTCACATGCTTCAGGAGCCGCATCGGATCAAACGGCGCGATGCCGCTCAGGGTACGCAACTGCGCCTGCAGATTTGCCATCATCAGGGCCGCATGGACGCCCTTGCCGGACACGTCGGCCAGCACGAGGCCCGTCCGGCCAGGACCGAGATCGAGGAAATCGAAATAGTCTCCGCCGACCGAGCGCGCCTGGATGCATCGCGCCGCGCAATCCAGAGTGTCGAGCTGCGGCGGGACCTGGGGAAGAAGCCTGGCTTGCACCTCTTGCGCGATCTCCATTTCGCGCGCGACGCGCCGTTCAGCCTCCATCCTCTCGGCAATCTCTTCGGCCATGCGCATATTTTCGAGCGCCGTAACCGCCTGTGTGGCAACGGCGGCCAGCAGGCGTTTGTCCTCGCCGGAATAGGGTTCTTCGGAAAGTCTCGGACCGAGGACCAGGAGTCCCGCCAGCGAGCCGTTGCGCGCCACCAGTGGAACGAAACAGTCCGGGCGGAGAGCGGCGAAGTCAGCAGCCTCCCAAACGCCGGCCGCATTGACAGGCGGGACTTCCCACGGCTGTCCGCGGCGCGACAACTCGCGCAACAATGGCAGGTCCGGAGAAACCGTTTGCAGGACCGAGGGTGCATCACCTGCAACCGCGGCGAGATTTCCGTCAGCTTGCCGCAGGTAGATCACGAGACTCGTGGGCTGGAGGGCTTCGGTGAGGTGACGCTGCAGCAATTGCGCAAGCTCCCGCCGGTCCGCGGCCGTGCGCGTCCTC
>JBEKYG010000678.1:0-3583 GCA_049511215.1 Acidobacteriota bacterium
CTCTAAATACCCAGTATATACTCGCGGTATAAGCAAGCACGAGAGGCACTCCGATGATCGCGATCCTCAACATGATGCCGAGGGTCTTTTGGGAAGAAGCCGCGTTATAAATGGTAAGGCTGTTCGCCGGATCGTTTGAGGCCACGACCATGTCGGGGTACATGCCGATACCGAACAGCATCAGAAGCGCGGCCATGGCTGCACACGAACAGAGAAACGCATAAAAATCGCGGCCGCGATGAAGCTCCCGCGGGATGTTGGCGATCGCCAGCGTATTCAGCAGCGAGATGCCGAAGAGCATCGGATGAGCTCGAATCGTTGCCACCATGTGCGGTAGGAAAAGAAGCGTCGCCATGGTGGTGATCGTGAAGGAGATACTGAAAAAAATGATGGCGTTCTTGGCCCAGCCACGGACCCGCTCATGCAAAGAGCCCTCTGTTTTCAGCACCAAATAGATCGCGCCATGCATCATGAAGAGTGCGACCGTGGTTACTCCCACCATCAGCGAGAAAGGGTTCAGCAGCCCGAAGAAGGTCCCGGCAAATTCATGATCCGGGCGCAGGGGGACGCCGTAGGCAATATTGCCCAGCGCCACTCCCAGCAGGAGGCTCGACGCAAGGCTGGTGACGCTGAAGCTGATGTCCCAGGTCTTGCGCCACCAAGCCATCGGTTGCTTGCTCCGGAACTCGATCGCTACCGCCCGGAAGATGAGCATGACCAGCAGCAGCATGAGTGCCATGTAAAAACCAGAGAAGACAGTAGCGTAGACGTGAGGGAACGCCGCGAAGAGCGCCCCTCCTGCGGTCACCAGCCAGACTTCGTTCCCATCCCAGACGGGCCCGATGGCATTGAGCATGATCCGTCGCTCCTCGTCCTTCTTGACCAGCAGGTGGAGGGCTCCGACTCCCAGGTCAAAGCCGTCAAGCAACGCATACCCTGTCAGCAGTGTCCCGATCAATATAAACCAGACGGCATTGAGGTTCAGGTTCATCATAGCGCCGCCTTTCCCGGCATTCCGAGTTCCTCCTCGATGGGCCCGTGTCTTATCTTGTGGTCCAGGAGATAGGTAAACAGCGCAAAAAGCAGAAAGTAGACAAAGGAAAACAAGATGAGGGACGAGAGGATCTCTCCGGCTCCTACGACTCTGGACAGGCCATCTTTGGTGCGCAGCAGGCCGTAAACGATCCAAGGCTGGCGCCCAAGTTCGGCTGACAGCCAGCCGAGTTGGTTGGCGAGTTGCGGCAGCCCGACTGCGAACACATAGATCCATAGCAGCCAGCGGCTTTGGAAGAGCGTCCCACGGAGCCAGTAGAAGGCACCGAGCAGGCTGAGTGCAAGAAGCATCATGCCGATTGCCACCATGGCGTGATAGGTCTGAAAAACGAAGTTTATCGGCGGCCGATCCTCCGGCGCAAAAGCCCTAAGGCCGGTCACCGGTGTTTGCGAGTTGCCGGAGATCAGCCAGCTGAGCATACCGGGAATCGCCACAGAGAATTCGACGCGCTCGTTGCGCTCGCTTACCCACCCGAACAGATTCAGCGCGGCTGGAGCGCTAACCGCATAGTGGCCTTCGAACGCCGCCAACTTGGAGGGTTGGGTTCGGGCCACACCGACGGCGCTCGAGTGCCCCGTGAGAAGTTGAAGGGGTGCGGACACCAACGCCATCAGGAGGCCGATTTTCAGTGATGCCTGGGCGAAATCACGGTGACGATTCTTGATGAGATAAAACGCGCTGACGCTGATCACCAGAAAAGCGCCGGTCTGGCAAGCCGCCACCAGAACGTGGCTGAGCCGGTTGAGAGTGGAGGGATTCAGGACTACACTCATAAAAGAGGTAACCTCAGCTCTTCTCCCCGCGGCAGTCTCAACGAGATGGTATCCGGCGGGGGTTTGCTGCCATGAATTGGCTACAATAATCCAGACCGCGCTAAACACCGATCCCAGCGAAACCATGATGGTAGAGAAGAAGTGCATCTTCGGGCTCACCCGATCCCAGCCAAAGAGAAGAAGTGCGAGAAAGCCCGATTCCAGAAAAAAGGCAAAGATACCTTCCGCAGCCAGGGCACTGCCGAAAATGTCTCCCACAAACCGTGAGTAAGCGGCCCAATTCGTGCCAAACTGAAACTCCATCACGATGCCCGTCGCCACGCCGATGGCAAACATCAGGCCAAATATTTTCACCCAAAAACGCGTCATGGAATGGTAAAGCGGGCGCTTGGTTGCCAGGTAAAGTCCCTCCATGACCACGAGGATCAACCCCAGGCCGATGGAGAACGGTGGAAAAATGTAGTGGAAGGCAATCGTCAGCGCAAACTGCAGCCGTGCCAGCGTCAGAACGTCCATCGGCTCCTCCTCGTTGGCGCTCTTCGCAGTGCGGTTCTCCGGATAATATCCTTCTCCCGGCCGCGCCCAAATGCGCATGATACCTGACCGGCTTTATACGACAGCACACGTAAATTCGCAAGCGACAACGCACCCGCTTGTTGTCTGCTCAGGCCAGATCGTTTTGGCTGGCTGAGGATCCGGACAGGCCGCGTGGGTGCCCCCATTCCAGGCGGCACTTGAGGCAGCACCAGCGAGGGTCGTTTCCGGTGGGGGCTCGCTTGGCGAGAACCGCGCGCCGAGCCTTCAGGTCTTCAAAGAGTCTGCTATGGGCGGCGGGAGGATTCGGGATGATTGCCGCTACGCGCGCCGAGCCGCAGCGCGGGCACTTTGCCGGACGGATATGGGCCATCTTCTTATCCTGATTATCAGCGCCAAGTTTAAGGAATCCCGTACACCCAAAGATTGTGCGCCCGTCCCACGTCGCCAGGCAACATGACTCTGTACGCCAAAGGGAAGGGAACTGGTCCGCTCCTGGTAACGGTCTTCCCCACGCTTGGCCTCAATGCTCTCTTTCCTTTCCCTTTGAAGCGAAAAACTCTATGATGTCTTGAGTTCAGAAACACCGATGGCTGGGATTTAGTCGAAATAGGGCTTGACGATGAATATCACTGAGATTTTTATCAAGCGTCCGGTCATGACGACGCTGGTGATGTTGGGGATAGTTATTTTTGGAGTGGTCGGGTATCGCACCCTGCCAGTCAGCGATCTCCCCAATGTGGATTTCCCGACGATACAGGTGAGTGCGAGCCTTCCGGGTGCCAGTCCCGAGATGATGGCCGCATCGGTGGCGACGCCGCTCGAGCGGCAGTTTTCGACCATTCCGGGCATCGACTCGATGTCGTCTTCGAGCTCTCTCGGCTTCACCAACGTCACTCTGCAGTTCACACTGGATCGCAACATCGACGCCGCGGCGCAGGACGTTCAAACCGCCATCTCCACGGCCCAGCGCCGGTTACCTCCGGGCATGCCAAGCCCTCCAACCCTGCGCAAAGTCAACCCGGCTGACCAGGCGATTCTGATGATTTCGCTCAACTCGCAAACGCTGCCGCTTTCAACCGTCGACAATTACGCCGAGAACATGATTGCGAATCGCATCTCGATGATCTCGGGTGTTGCGCAGGTCAACGTTTACGGCGCCATGAAGTATGCCGTGCGGGTGCAGGTCGACCCGGCCATTCTGGCCGCGCGCGGTATCGCC
>JBEKYG010000679.1:0-3582 GCA_049511215.1 Acidobacteriota bacterium
GGAGGAGCGAGTGCATCCCCGAGGCTGATAGATTGCATTGCGATGTCCCAGCCCCGGAACTGGAGCATGATCTGGACAGGATTGGAGCTATCATTCACGAAGTGCGCAGCCATTGTCGCCGGTCGGACAGTCGTAGTCCAGCTGAATTTCGGCGACAGCTCTCCCCTGCGCGACCGCCTCTGACTTACGCTCCTGGAAGTCGCTCGCGATTACGGCAATCTGCTCCTCAGCGGGGCGCGTCGGGGGATCATCACGCCGCAGTGCCCAGGACTCCGCCGCCGGAGGCATTTGCAGCGGCCAGTCCGAGCTTGCCGGGATTTTCCGGTACCTGTCGATGCGCCACAGCGACAGGACTAATCAGTTAGTTGACGATTTTGGCGGTGATGACGGTGATGAGCGAGTTGTTGCCTACCTCAAAGTTCGACTTCCCCACGACGGCCATCTGGCCGATGCGGAGGTCAAGCGATGTGTTGAACCCCCTGCTCTCAGTATAGGAACGGGGCTTACCGTCGGAGCCTATGGTCTCCGCCGGAAAATTCAAGGCCAAGGACAAACTATCAAAACGGACGGTGTCACCGGTCTCATCTAGACCAGCACTGCTATATCCGAAGTTGTACCTCACACCCTTGGTCGGCTGTCCCGGTAGAGAGACGACGCCCGTGGCCGCGGCATTTTCCGTCTCGCGGCCGCGAAGGATAATCGTGTCCAGCAACTGGTAAGACTTGTAACTGAACGTCGAACGAAGCTGTTTGAGAACTGGATCGAGCTGCGCAGGCACGCTCTGGCCGGGGCCCGTCGCGTCGGAAGCCACTAGCAGGTAAGCTGTAGTCTCAATGTCTCTGGGCGCCTTGGCCTTAGGAGACGCCACATCGAGCTGCCGCACGATCTGTTCCATGGCAGCAACTACATCGACGTTCCCCGAAAGAGTCAGCGTTTTCAGTCCCCTGTTGGCAACCGCGACTGCGTGTGCTGCCGAGGTAAACGGCGAGAGAACTTTGGCAAGATCATCCGGGTCTACGTACTGGACTTTGACGACTTTTGTAAGTGTCTCTCCCTGCTTCAGCTCCTGCGCGTGCCCCGATATTATTCCAAAGCAGAACAGTGCTAGGATCATAATCAGCCAAATCGGTTTCCTTGTCATTTTGCTTTCTCCTCTGGGCTGGCAAGCCAGATGATGATGACATTCGGATCTGGTGTTTCCAGCTTGATAGCTATCCGGTCAAGTACGGGTTTCGACTCCTCTGGTGCGGTGAGGTTCGGACCGATCTGTGCGAAGGCAGGTTGGTTGGCAGATTGCGGCACATGCACCGTTATGGACAATGGCGTCACCGCATTTGTGGCAATCCCGGGATGCTTCATAGCCTGTGCCGACGGTTTCCCGTTCTGAGCGACGTTAGCCTGTGAAGATTTAGGTATGTGTCCTGATGCGAGACCGCTGTCTGAACCGTGGGTACTCGAAACGTGGACGGCGGGCATTCTCATTTGCCACCATGTTCCCATGGCCACAACCATAACGATTACAGCTGCCAGGGCTCCCCACCGCAACGGCGTTCCCAGCCAAGAGCGAGACGCTTTTTCTTGCTGAAGCCTGTAAAGCACGGACCGGCGGACCTGAGCGAAGTCGCTCTCACCGATGCCTGTGTCCCGAAGCGACGCGAATGCCCGGCACCCTTCCTGGTAACTCTTCAGTCTGGCCGAGCAGGCCGGGCATGAGACAATGTGTCCGGCAAGATCATCCGCTTCTTTTGCCTTCAGGTCGCCTCCTGCAAGCAATGCGATCTTTTCTTCCTCAATGTGCTCTTTCATCTTGTTCTCTCCATGGCGCGCTCGCAGTAACGCCTTACCTTCACCCGGGCGCTTGAGATCTGGGAACGGATAGTTGTCGCGGAACTTCCCAGGATTTGCGCCGCTTCCTCAGTGCTCAGCCCTTCGATGTCGCGCAGCACCAGAGCTGTTCTTTCCTTGAACGGAAGGGCCTGCAACGCATCCTGCAAAATAGCTCGCTGTTCCTCCAAGTTGATGCCCGCTTCGATTTTCTGCTCATCTGCAACGGATGGTCCGTCTCCCGCCGGCTCGTCCTCCAAATTGCTCGTGGGGACTCGCGAGCTCTTTTTGACCATGTCGCTGCAGACGGTGACTGTTACCCGGTAGAGCCAGGTCCGCACCGCCTCGGGCTTGATCCGCGGCAGGTAACGATAAAGCTTGAAAAAAACTTCCTGCGCTGCATCTTTGGCATCCTCGGATCGATGCAGAATCCGGGTCGCCGTACAGAGCACCTGCCTCTGAAAGCAAGCCATCAACTGCTCGAAGGCATCGGTTGCGCCCGCCTGTGCGCGCAGGACGAGATTCCTGGCGACCGACGAGGCGGCGGATTCGACCCGCTCCGTTCGTGGATCCTCTCCGGCAATCTGTAGAGCGCCCGCTGCATCAAGGAGCATCTTCGGATCCTGCTCAAGAACTGCCATCTGCCTACTATAGACTCAAGAGATTGTGAAAACGTTGAAAGAAATCCAGGATGATCTGTACGACGGGCAGCCAGATTCATTACGGTGACAGGCATGTCACTTCAATGCATACCGACAGGCCTGAACTTGCGGGTGGCTTGGAGCGACTGGCGTTGCGCCTTGATGGTGGCGATGCGCTTTTCGAGGTAGGGCTTTACCCCGGTGGCGATTGGTGCCGGACCTGGAGAAGTAATTGAGTTTCTTAAAGATGACTTCAATTTAGCTCCCAAAACTGGGGCTAAGGCTCGGTTTTCACGCCCTGTTTTTTCATGCTAGGGGATCCTTCTGGTGGGGGGTCTGTCCGGGCAGAAATTTCGGGTACAATCACCGACATCACTCCTCCAAATTATCCCCGGCTGTCATTAGGGAATTTGGGAATTTCGGTGACTGTCCCCGAAATTCAGGGGCAGGCTTGCCAGGCGCTGGCGGATTTGCTGTTTCCATTCAGGCATGGCGCACATGGGTCACGCGATGGATGGCGGCCACAAAATCTTCCCAAATGCCGCGCTGCGCGGCCAGCGCCTTGCGGCCTTCCCGGGTGATGCGGTAAAAGCGCCGGCGACGCTCGCCCGGCTTTTCCACCCAGCGTCCCTCGATCCAGCCCCGAGTCTCCAGCCGATAGAGTAGCGGGTAAAGCGAGGCCACGTGCAGCCGGATCACGCCGCCGGAGCGTTCTGCGATCAACTTGCGGATCTCGTAGCCGTGGCGCGGCCGCTCCTCGACCAGCGCGAGGGTCAGAAGCTCCGTGCTGCCCTTTTTCAGCTCACGCTCCAGCATAGCCGGCGCTGGAGATCGGAATGCGTGAATTCCGCCCGTTCGACACGGTCCCGCGGAATTGGGCGACATCACAAAACGGGGCTACTCAACTTCGAAATCATGGTGCCCCCAATCCTCATTGGGCCCGGATAATTTCGAGGTTGAGTAGCCTGTCCCCGAAATTTGTCCCCGAAATTCCCTGAATCGAAGCTGATCAGGGTCTCACCTTGAATCCAGAGATAGAATGGCCTATTTATTACGTTTCGGAAATTGCACAAGCAACAGATAGACAAGATATTCGCGGCACATTAACATGTCGCCA
>JBEKYG010000680.1:0-3580 GCA_049511215.1 Acidobacteriota bacterium
CTAAATACGGTGATGTATTTCTTAGGACGCGGATCAACGCGGATAAACGCGGACGGCGCAATAACGATCCGCGTGCAAACGCGCCCGGGGCTTGCCGGCTTCTGCGTGGTTTCTTCCGGAGCCCGGAGTCAAGCGCGCGTGTATGGTCGAAAATCGCAGTGCTTGGCTCATGCGCGTTTGACTCCGGGCTCCGGAAGAAACCAACAGCGCGTAGCGCTGTACTTCGGGCCGGAGAAGCCGCCAAGCCCCGGGTGCGTTTGTCTGCGTTCATCCGCGTTCCGAATAATACGTTGCCGTATTTATGAACCATAGTATTTAGCTGCGATCCACGACTGCACAGGACAGCTCCGCCTCGGCTACGAGTGTGCCGTCAACCAAGGCTTCACCCTTCATCCTGAAAAAGTTGCCGCGGTGTCTGGTCGCGATGATCTCCAGGCGAATCTGATCGCCCGGGATCACAGGCTGGCGAAAGCGGCAGTTGTCGATTCCCGAGAAGTAAACCAGCTTGGATCTGCGGCTTTCGTCCGCGTAGAAGATAAGGATCACGCCTACCTGGGCCAGGGCTTCGACAACCAGCACACCCGGCATCACCGGGTGCTCCGGGAAGTGCCCCTGAAAGAAGGCTTCATTGAAGGTAACATTCTTGATGCCGACCATCCGATATTGGCCGTCATATTCGACGATACGATCGACCAGCAGAAAGGGGTAGCGATGGGGCATCATCTCCAAAATCTCATGTATCTTCAGCGGGGAGAAAGCGCTTTCCATGTTTCCTCGGGGACGAATTCGGCTGGGAGAGGGAAATCAGGGGATGACACCCGCGTCATCCCCTGGATCACGTCAATCACTGCGTCTGCTGCTTAAGGCTGCGGGCGAGGCATCGACACTCAGGCTACTTCTTAATCGGAGCCGGCGCAGCGGCGGCCGGATATGCCACGTTGTATGCCTTGACGATATCATCGGTAATGACCAGGGAAGGACTGACATAGCCGAAAACGTTCGCGACGTCGACAAACTGCACCACGTCCACACCCTTCTCCTTGGCCACCTTCTCAATGACGGGCAGCATCTTGCGCCCGATCATGTTTTGGAGCTTCTGCCGGCGATTCTCGATATCCTTCTGCGTGTCCTGCTGGAAACGCTGAAGATTGGTATCCTTGAGATCAATCTGGTCGCTCAGGTCGGCGCGCGCATCGTCCGACAGCTTGGAGCCCTGGATATCGAGCTGGTTTTTCAGCGTTTCAACTTCCTTCTGCAGCTTTATATTCTCGGCGTTCTTCTGCTCTACGTACTGTCCCAGGATGGCCGCCTCCCTCTTGCCCTCGTCGCAGTTGGCAATGGCCTGCTGAATACTCACGAAGGCTATCTTTGCCGGGCCAATGACGACCGGAGCGGCTGCCTGTGGAGCAGGGGGTGGGGGCGTGGCCGGGGGATTCTGCGGGGGATTCTGCGCGGCCCCCAAAACCGGCAATGCCAACAGTATTCCCAATAATAAGGTTGCTTTTCGACTCATCGAATGTTCTCTCCTTTGACCTCTTTAAAGTGCCGAGCCTACGTGATCCTTTTGATTGCACCGTGAGTGCAATCAAAATCCTGAATGCAGGCAGACAAATATCACAATTTACTATACCTTACACGTTTTGGCAAAACGGAATTAGAAGCTGCGTCCAATCGTGAACTTGATGTCGTGGCGAGGCTCCTTAATATTGAACGGGGTTGTGCCCACCAAAACCGTGTCATATAAGGTCTGTGGATTGTAGGCAAAGATCAGCCGGAACGGGGCGTTGACCATAGGCAGCATGAACGATATCTCCAGGCCGGTTGAGCTTCGGACGACACGATTCGTGGATGCGATCAGAGTATTGGTGGTGGTAGCGCCGAAGACGCCGAGAGCGCTCTTATCGGTAACGGTCGTCAGGCCCATATCGAAAAAGGCCGACAGCGTCAGCGGACCGGCAATGGGAATGCGATACTCTCCGTTGAAGAGGGCATTCGCATCGCCTCCGATCGGGTTGAGGCTGCGATCGATCTGCGCCAGACCGTTGTTCAGGTTAATGATGGGATTGCCTTGGCTATCCAGCTTGGGTGTGGAGGTAATCACCAATGGGCTGATCGAACGGATGTCAAAGCCGCGAATCATCGTCTCGCCGCCGCTGAAGAACCGGTCGAAGAAGGGTACGGTCGAGCCGCCGAACGCCTTCACGTACTGTCCCACAAGCCGGAAGGCGAACGTGTTCCGCTTGTTGATGAGCCACCTGTCCGCGAAGAATTGACGGTATTCCACACTTGGGGCGATCAGATTGAAGCCGCCTCCCAGGACGCTCCCCGCAACTCCCACCGACAGGCTCACGCTGTGACCCCTGGTAGGATTGAAGAAGGCATTGGTGTTGTTGAAGGAAAGCGAAGGCGTGACCTCGCTGCGGATGATGCCGTTCAGGGCGGCGCTGGCGTTGCCGCCGGGCGCAAATCCGGCGAATTGCCCCAGTGCGAAGGGCTCGAAGCCGGTGGCGATGTCGGCAACTCCGATCTTCTGATAGGTGTAACTCACTCCCAGGCGCCACCAGGATCGGCCGATGGGACGGCTCATATTCAGTGTCGCACCGGTTGTGCGCTGGGTAAACAGCTGGGTTGGCTGCCCGTTGACAACGTTGGTATAGCCGAACACACTGTAGGTGTCGAACCGGTTGCGCTCGTTGAAGACCGAAATGCCCATGTTCCAGCGCGTATCCACCAAGTAGGGCTCCGTGAACGAAAAGACGAAATCGGTCATCCTGGTGCCTACGGTGAAGCTTAGTTCCATGCTCTCGCCGCGCCCAAACAGATTGTTGGTCTGATAGTTCGCGCCGATGAAGCTGCCGGAAATGCCGCTGATTCCCCCGGTCAACCCGATGGATTGCTGGCTCTTCTCTTTCACCTTGACGGTAACGTCCACCATCGCGGTCCTCTGATCCGGGGTGACGCTGTAATCCTTTTCCTCGATCTTTTCGAAATAACCCAGCATATTCAGTTTCTGTACCGAGGTGTCGAGCAACTGGCTGCTGAAGATCTTCCCTTCTTCGATGACGAACTCACGCCGCATTACCTGGTCGCGTGTCTTGGTGTTCCCCTCGAAATTGATGCGGTGCACGGTGAATTGCTTGCCGGGTTCCAAATTGAAGGCGAGGTCCACCGTCTTGGTGTCCGGGTGAGGCGTCTGATCCGGGATGAGATCCGCATCAATAAAACCGTAGTTGCCGAAGAGCTTTTTGATGTTATCAACCGTGGCCTTGACTTGCTTGTAATTGAGGATGTCGCCCTTCTTCATCCGGAATAAGGAAGCCAGGAAGTCGCATTTAAAAATGCCGCAGTTGTTTACCTTCAACTCACCCAGGCGATACTGCTCGCCCGCTTCGATTGGAATCTCAATCAGGAACTGTTCCCTCGTCTTCCTCAGCATGGGGATTGTTCCCCGCGGCCCTTCGAAAATACGGGTGAGAGGCTCTCCTATCTGAATTTGTAGGTAGCCCCTCTCCTGGTAATAGGCTCTGAGGTTGGTCTCGAGATCGTAATCGAGTTTGTCCTGGAAGTATTTATCGGTTCC
>JBEKYG010000681.1:0-3572 GCA_049511215.1 Acidobacteriota bacterium
GGTGGCTTTTCAATTGATTGACGGCAGTGGCACTGGTGACGGCAATAATACCGTCACCTTGACTAACTTCCACTTTGGCGGTGGTAGCGCGACACCCAGTCCAATACTTTTCGGGGGTGTAAGCGGGGACATAAGCGGCACCGTAACTTTGAATGACAGCAGCTTTTTCAATGCTTTCGTCCAAGGCTTTACTCCCGGCAACGACCTGTCATTTCTTGTTGATATGACCACAAACGTTGATTCTGGCCCCACGCCCGACGCCTTTGCCTTTAGCATTCTGGACTCCAGCGGTTTTCCGATTCCCACTCTCGACCCGTCGGGAGCCGACACCTTGCTGACGATTAATATCGACTCGACCAATCCGACGATCCTGACTTATACCACGGATCCGACTCGCAATACGCTGGGCGGCAGTGGACCTGTGATTACCATGGATGCGCCGGTGAGCAGCACGCTCACTGCAGTGCCCGAGCCGGAATCACTCCTGCTCATGATTTCAGGTCTCGTCCTCATCGCTCTCTTGGCTTGCAGGAGAAAGGGTTCCTTTAATCGGAGTCGGGCCTGAGGAATACGGTTGCAATGCGGGGCGGACCTGAGCGACCTTATGTTGCCGGCAGATGGCTTCAAAGTGCGCCCTGAAAGTAAGCGGAAACCAAGGCAGATCTACCCCTCCAACCCGCACGACTATTGCTTGTGGTCATCGGACTTTGCGGTGTTGCTGTTACTGCATGGCGCAGCAAGAAATAGCAATACGCCCGCACCGATCGCATTGCAAGCAGAGCGAGGGCCACTCCTCGGTAGCGGCTTGGGCAACGTAGATGCAGGCGGTGCCCCTTTCGAGCTGCTCAAGCTTTTGCGTTGTGGTTTCTTGAAGCGTTTTCATGGAGGCATACATCGCGGACTATGCGAGATGGATTGAGGGCCGCCAGCCGGAACTGGCGGCCCTTGCCGTTCTATGGGCTGATCTCCACCTTGACCTTCCCAGGAGGGCTCAGGGTTTTGACCGTAACCGACACCGGCGATCCATCCAGGGCCGCGCCCACCACGTTTGACACGCCGCTTACCGGAGCGTTCACTGTGGCGAATCTTCCCTGAAAGACAACCTGATTCAGGCCATAGACAATGACCCGAATCTTCCCGTTGACCGGCGCCTGCGCGATCTGTTTCTGAACGGTGTCAACCAACGTGACGGCACCTGTAGTATCCAGATCGAATTGCAGGCTTGCCACCGGCTTGTCGACATACAGGAATACCATCATGAGAAGCACCGCCTTCATTGACTTACCGACACATTAACCACGATAGAGATGGCCAGGCCGCCGACCTTCGAGCACGGTGCCGGCGTCTTCACCGGATCTGACTGTGGACCTTCACCCCACACATTCACGGCTGCCACCGCGAAGTTGTGAGCTTCCGGCGTGATGTCCAGCTCGAATTTCGGTTCCTGGGTGTTTCCCACCTGCGCTCCGTCCATGTAGACGTTGTACCCGATGACTTGCTCTTCCGCAGAATTTGCCGGCCAGCTCAATTGCGCTCTTGTTGCCATTACTGAAACCTCCTGCTGCAGTTGTTATTTACACACCGCAATCCCAAGGATTACGGAAACCAGGGCCTGCAGGTCCAGAACATTGATGACGCCATCGCTGTTCATGTCGCCACTGGCTCCTACGGACAGCGGTTTTATTCCCAGGATTGCGTTGATGAGTGCTTGCAGGTCCATTATGTTCACGGCCCCATCGAGGTTGAGATCGCACCTCGATGAGGCCGCGACAGTCGTAGAAACTTCGTTTGAAAAGCCGCTTTCAAGACCGGCCGTGTTGTAGGCCGTCACCGCAAAGTAGTAATTCCCCGGCGCCAGGCCGGTCACGGTGTAGGCTGTCTGCGTGCCCAGGGAGATCGGGGCGCCGTACACGCCGGGAGTTTTGCCGTAGTAAACCTTGTAGCCGGCCAGGTCCGATTCAACATTCGGATCCCAGGACAGGGCCACTTCCGCGGCCGTCAGCGGCATGGCAGTAAGGAAGGCCAGAACACCCAGTAACACCCTCTTGCCCATCGTTCACCACTCAGTTGACGTAAAAGGTTCCGTTGAAGAAGGTTTTCAGGGCCGTCTTGTTGCCGTTGACGATCTCAGCGATCGGATGCGGTTCGACCGAAAAGCAATCACTCTTTCTGTCCTTGTAGACAATCAGGAATCCGAGTTGCCAGTTGGGGCGGTCGACATAGGCCGGGCTCCGGTCGCATAAACAGAAGCCTTCGTGAGCCACGATGTCTCTGTCCCAAAGGCGCTTGAATGAAGACCCTCCCCTGTGGGTGTGAGCCTGAATCAGACTGATCCCCTTGCGGTCCAGCAGATTCTTTGCCGTGTAGCCCGAGTGCATGGAGGCGAGATTGAAGTGGCCGATCAGCAATTTTCCCCACAGCCAACTCGATTCCTTGTTCCCCGAGTAGACGAGTTTCACTCCAAGTTCGGCCAGATGCAGCTGCTCCTGGAGCGTCATGCCTTCGCATCCGTGCAGTTCCCGGGCGCGGCTCGCGATATATAGCGCCCATCGGTGTTCGTGATTCCCCAGGATGTAAACCAGCCGGGCCTTGGGATACCTCCGGCGCAAGCCAAAGAGAAAGTCTCGGGTGGCTTTAAGCTCAGAAGCGAGCTTTCCTTTCTCCATGTGGGCGGGATTTTTGTCGAACTTGCTGATTTCCCAGCAGTCTACCAGGTCGCCGTTCAGCACGATCAGGTCCGGATGAAGTTCATCTCCGACGCGAAGTGTCAGTTCGATGGCCCTGTCGTGCTGCCACCTGAAATGCAGGTCGCCCATGATCAGGGCCTTTTCGTAGTCAGACTTCCGCTGTCCGATAAGACACCTCCGCTGGATTGGAAAGAGAAAGCGGGGACCGGATGGCCCCCGCCCGGTTGAAACTCGCCCACTTAGCGTTTGATCGGGAACTGGTAGGAAAACGCCACTTCCTGGCCTTTCACAGCGGGCGCAGGCAGGGCAGGCTCGCCATGATTGAACGTGTTGGCGTAAGCCCGGCCAGCGAAATATGCCGTCGCAATCGCGAGCGCGATGTTGATCGGCTTGGCCGTGTTCGGGAAGTAGTGGCGGATCGTATAAGCCGCGAAAATCGATCCGCCGGCAATGCCAAGTCGCTGGGCAGGCGTGATCACGTACTCCTTGTGGGTGATCGGCCCGGTGAAGTGCCAGTCAGTCTTCGCATCCGCAAGGTTTGAAAGCAAGAAGGCCGCCGGGGCAATGTTGTTCGGGTCGCTGATGACGTCCCATACTCCGCCGTTTTGCTGGGCGGGCTGGCTCTGCGCCATCAACGGAAGCGTGAACAGCATGCAAACAACGAGTATCAAAACGAATCTCTTCATGGAAATCTCCTGGATTACTTTGTTTTGGTTGGTTCGATCACGGCGCCGTAGTCTCCCCGGTCGCCGCTCTTGCCCGTTACCAGGGCGATGAGGGCGCCAAGGACCGCCGAGAACGCATCTTCGAAACGGATGACAAGGTCTTGAGGCGCATTCCCTCGCACCAGGGTCACAACCACAACCCCGGTGACCAGGAAAAGGA
>JBEKYG010000682.1:0-3572 GCA_049511215.1 Acidobacteriota bacterium
CCGGGTCGGGGTCGGAATCGGCATCGGAATCGTAGGGAAACCGAATCGATAGCGATTCCGATACCGATTCCGACCCCGGATTGGGACAGATTGCTTCTCGACCATGTCAGGAGCTCTGAAATCGTACGGCTTCCGGATAGTAATTCTCAGAGCTATTCTCTCACCTCAATGAGCATCCAGTCCAAAACCAAATATTAGCGGCTCTTCTTCGTGGGCTCTAGCGCAAAGGATGGGAATTCGGTATCTTAAAGGTCTATGAGTAAATCGTGGAATCCCCCGACCACGGGGATTTACAGCACTGCCTCTAGGACGCATTTCTCACCAGGTTTCGTAGCGAGGCGGCGCAGACGGGCATGGATAGAAGGCGCGCGACCGAGGGCTCCGCAGGCGTACTCGACAGTCCGTCGAGGAGCCCGACCGAGTGCAATGCAGTAGACATGCCCGGATCCGCCGCAGTAGAAACCTGGTGAGAAATGCGGGCTAGGACGCCGGAGCTCAAAGAGTCTGGAAATATGCGGGGTTTTCGGTTGTTCAATCCTAGAGGAGTAGCTTCCTTGCCTCAAAACACGACTCGCGAGACCTGATGCGCATCAGCGGCATAATATTACATCCCACCTCGCTCCCCGGCGGATACGGCATCGGCGATCTTGGTGAATGGGCTTATCGCTTTGCCGACTTCCTGTCGGAAAGTGGGCAGGGCCTTTGGCAGGTATTGCCGCTCGGTCCGCCCGCCGAGGCCAATTCCCCGTACAAAGCCTGTTCCAGCATGGCGGGCAATCCCTTGCTGATCAGTCTGGATCTGCTTGCGCGCCAGGGCCTGCTCTCTCTCGAAGATTTCGATACTGCCCCTGTGTTTGCCGCCGATTTCGTCGACTTCGTCCCCGTGGCTGCCTTCAAGTGGCCGCTGCTCAGGAAGGCGGCGCGCGTTTTTTTCGCTGACGCTGCGGCGGCGGACCGTCAAGAGTATGAGCAGTTCTGCTCGGGGGAAAGGTTCTGGCTTGACCAGTTCGCCGAGTTCGCAGCCCTGAGGGACGAAAACGGCGGCACTCTCTGGACGGAATGGAGTCGCAGGCAGAATCCGGATCCGGAAGATGTGCGCCTGCACAAGTATGTCCAGTTTGAGTTCTTCCGCCAGTGGCAGGCGCTCAAGAAATATTGCCACGAGCGAAGAATCCGGATACTTGGGGATCTGCCCTTTTTTGTCGCCCAGGACAGCGCGGATGTTTGGGGAAACCCCGAACTGTTCGACCTCGACGAGCGCGGCCACCCGCGAACGGTCGCCGGCGTTCCACCCGATTATTTCAGCGCGACCGGCCAGCTTTGGGGAAACCCGCTGTATCGCTGGGATGCCATGGAGCGGGCCGGATATCAATGGTGGATCGATCGGATCCGGTTCATGCTGGAACAGTTTGACCTGATTCGGATCGATCACTTCCGCGGGTTCGAGAACTACTATGAGATCCCGGCCGGTTCGCAGAATGCGATCCATGGACGCTGGGTGGATGGACCGAGGGACCGGTTCTTTGAGGCCCTCGACCGGGTTTTTGGGAAACTCCCCTTCATTGCGGAAGACCTGGGGATGATCACACAAGAGGTGCTTGACCTGCGCGACCGCTGGGGATTTCCTGGGATGCGCCTGCTGCAATTCGCCTTTGCCAACGACTCGCCTTCGGACCCGTTCAAACCTCACAACTACATTCGCAATTGCGTCGTGTACACGGGAACACACGATAACGACACCACCAGAGGCTGGTTTACAGCACCGGGCGATAGCACGCGGGCGGCGGAGCAGATGCGCGCGGAGCGCGAGCTTGCTCTCCTCTATCTCAATAGTGATGGAACCGAAATCCACTGGGATTTTATCCGCGCCGCAGTTTCCTCAGTGGCGGATACCGCCGTTTTCCCGCTCCAGGACGTTCTTGGATTGGGTTCGGAGGCGCGCATGAACCTGCCCTCGCGCGCGGAGAATAACTGGCGCTGGCGGTTTCTGCCGGAACAGTTGAAGCCGGAAATGGGGGCCAGGTTGCGGGAATTCAGTCGAATCTACGGCCGCCTTGTGGCATAGCGGACTGTGGGCGAAAAGGGGACATTCCTCACTCCCAGGCGCGGCAGTCCTGGGGCTGCATAAGAACCGGAACAGAGGAATGTCCCCTTTTTGACCCATTCCACTCGGGCGGCTTCCAATCTACAATGCGGCGGCTTTCTGCTGATAGACAGGGGCGCACCATTTCGAATACTTGGCGACGCGCCCGCGCACCACATCGAAATAAAGCCGGCGCAACGCTTGAGTAATCGGCCCCATCTTCCCCGCGCCGATCGGGCGATGATCAATCTTGGCTATGGCCGCCAGCTGCACTCCGGTGCCACAGAAGAAAGCTTCTTCCGCGAGATAGACTTCGGTTCGATCGATGGTACGTTCCACAACCTCGATGCCGAGTTCATCGCGCAACAGCTGGATGACGCTTCGGCGGACGATGCCTTCCAGGATGTTGTCGGTCACTGGCGGAGTGCAGGCGACTCCCCGGCGGATCATGAAGAAGTTCGCCGCGGAGGCTTCCGCGACATGCCCATTCCTGTTCAGCACCAGCGCCTCGTCAAAGCCGTTGTGGTGCGCCTCGGTCTTGGAGAGGGAGGAATTAACGTAGGCGCCGGCGATCTTGCCGCGGGCGGGAATCATATTGTCCTCGATGCGTGCCCATGAAGAAGTCCCGATGTGCAAACTCTCTTCATTCGACAGGTAGGAGCCGAACGGGATCGAGGCGATCGTGACGTCGGCAGTGAGATCAAAAAGCCGTACCCCTATGACTTCATCGGTAAAGTAACCCAAGGGACGAATATAGCAGTCCGTGCGATAGTTCTCGGCACGGAGAAGATCCAGTGTGGCTCGGACGAGTTCTTCCTCTGTGTATTGCAGCTGCATGAACAGGAGTTTCGCCGACTCGAGGAAACGCAGGAAGTGGTCGTGCGGGCGGAAGACAAAAAGCTGCTTCGCGTCGTCGTTCCAGTAACCGCGGAGCCCGCCAAAGATTCCGGTGCCATAATTCAAGGTATGAGTCAGGACTCCGACCTTGGCCTCGCTATATGGAACAATGCGGCCTTTGAAAAATGCGAATTTAGGTAGTGCCACGATTCAATCCTCCTCAGTTCCCATGAAAATAAAAAGGTTGGCATACGCGCTGTACCTTAAGACAACTTTATCACAGTTTTGAAGATTCCGCGCCACTCCGAAAAAACAAAAACAGCCACGAAGAACACGACGAGGCATAGCCGCGACTAAGTTTTAACGCGAAGACGCAAAGACTCTAAGACGCCAAGAAATCAATGGTTTAAATACTCTGCGCCTTGGAGTCTTGGCGTCTTGGCGGCAAAAATCCTTCTTCATGTGACGTAACTACCCAGGTTGTCCAGACTGTAATCTGATTTTTCTCGGGGTCGGAATCGGCATCGGAATCGCTATCGGCTCCGTGGCAGCGTGGTATACATCCAGTAGCTCATGTCCGAAGGTCATCCGTTTCCTTTCGATTCCGATACCGATTCCGACCCCGATTGAAATATGTCTGCCAACCACCTGA
>JBEKYG010000683.1:0-3571 GCA_049511215.1 Acidobacteriota bacterium
CGCTACCGGCCTGCCCGCTACGGCTTTGACCGGGCTGGACTCTCACCAGCTGGATTCCTTCGAGAGGTTTCTATCAGCTCATGTTGATTTCCTCCTCCCCCAAGCTTAACTTGGCGCGACGATTGCGATCCCGATACCGATCCCGACCCCGATGGTCGCCTCCCGGAGGGAGCATAGCTATTTCATGCGTCGTCGGGTGGGCCCCGGCGCATGGGTTACTGTCCCCGAAATCTTACTCGATGCGGCCGTCACGGATGTGAATCACGCGCTCGGCTTCGCGCGCCAGGGACTCGTCGTGCGTGACGATGAGGAAGGCTTTCCCCGTCAGGCGGTTCAGTTCCCGCATCAGATCAAACACCGCGCGGCCGTTGGCACTGTCGAGATTACCCGTGGGTTCATCCGCCAGAATCACCACCGGGTCGTTCGCCAGCGCGCGGATAATCGCCACCCTTTGTTGCTGGCCTCCGGACAACTGGCGGGGGCGATATTGGATTCTGTCTCCGAGCCCCACACGCCGCAACAAATCCTCCATTGCCTCTTGCCGGGCGTCGCAAAACTGCTTCCCGCGCAACCTGCAGGGCATCAGGGCATTCTCGATCACACTGAATTCCGCCAGCAGGTAGTGGAATTGGAAAATAAAACCGAGGTAGTCCCGGCGGAGCATCGCACGCTCCAGTTCCGTAAGATGCGCCACGTTGCGCCCTCCCAGCCAGACCTCGCCTTCCGTGGTGCTATCCAGGAGCCCGACGATATTCAACAGGGTGGTCTTGCCGGAGCCCGATGCCCCAACCACGGCAACGAATTCTCCCGGCATCACGCGCAGGTTAATATCAAAAAGGACAGGCGTGGGGACGCCACCGAAATAGGTTTTCGAGACGCCCCGCAATTCGACTGCCGGATCCGGTCCGCTCATGACGCGCGTATGACCTCGATCGGATTGATTCGCGCCGCCCGCCAGGCAGGATACAGCGAGGCAAGGAATCCCACAGAGAGCGCGATGCCCAGCGCCTGAACCACAATGCTGGACGAAAGATCCATTGGAAACACCGCTACCATTCTGCCGGTGACGCTCGCCGAGGCCTGGAATCGCCCCAGGAATAGGCACAGCGCGATGCCGGCCGCGGAACCGAAGATACCCCCGATGGCGGCCAGCAGGGTTCCCTGAATCGTGAAGGCGCCGAGGATCTGAGCGCGGGTCGCGCCCATGGCCTTCAGAATTCCTAATTCCCGCAACTTGCTCACCACCACCATGACCAGGATGGAAGCAATGCCCAGTCCGGCTGCCACGGTCGTGAACACGACGATCAGATTGGACGATTGCGCCTGAGCCCTCAAGCCGGAAAGCAGCGATTGGTTATCCTTCATCCATGACTGCGCGTCATACGGCATTTGCATCGCCAGCCGGGCGGCCAATGCGTCTGCTTCAAAAATGTGGTCGAGTTTAAGCCCGATGCTGGTCACGGCTGTCCCGAGACCAAACAGGGATTGCGCATCACGGAGAGGGAGAAACACGGTGGCGCTATCCACGGCAGCAAAGCCGGTATCGAAGATCCCGGCAACGGTGTAAGTTGCGGCAACGTCATCGGAGCTGACCAGCCGGACTTTATCTCCGAGTTGCAGGGCGAATTCGTCTGCCAGCTTCCAGCCCACGGTGATTTCGCCTGCATTCAACCCGAAGAAGCGCCCCTTCACCAGCTTCGACTGCAGCTCCACCACTTGGTTGTGGCGCTCGGGTAGGACTCCGGTCACAGCCACTCCCTTGCGCTTTTCGCCGCGCGACAGGATCCCCTGGCCTTCGACGACGGGAGAAACCGCCAGCACTTCGTGATCGAAATGCTCCAACCTGGACAGCCACGTCTGCCATTCTTCGATCTTCCGTTTGCGCTGCTCCAGCTTGATGGTTTCCCCGACGTAGAGAACATCGCCTTGCCGGCCCTCCGGCAGTTTCCAGGCCGGGATCGGGAACCGTTCCGGCGGCTTGATCGTGATATGGGCGATGGCATCGGTGACGTTGCCCACCAGCCGCTTCTGGAGGCCTGAAATCAAGGCAGTGAGGAAAATGATCAGCGCGACACTCGTGGTAACAATGCCGATGGTCAGCATGCTCTGGCGGGGGTTATAGCGCAGATTGCGCAGGGCGAAGGACCACGCGAAGTAGTCGAACATCTCAGCGAATCTCCTTCACGCGCACAGACTGGTTGGGCTGGACCTCAGTGGCCTGCACGACCACCAGAACGCCTGGATCGACGCCTTCCAGAGCCACCCATTCCGCATTCCTGCCGAGCACGCGCACAGGCCGCCTCTGCGCGCGGCCGCCCCGGACTTCCATCACAAAAGAGTCTCCCTCCTGCTCAAGCAGGGCCGTAATCGGAACGCTCATCGCATCGTGGAACCGGGCCACTTCGATGTTTGCGTCCATGGTCATGTCCGGCTGAACCCAGGCAGGCAGCGATTCCGGCAGCAGCCGCAGTCCGATCACCCCGCGCTTGTTGTCGACCTCGGGACCGATCTGCGTCAGCGTCGCCCTCAAAGACTGGTCCTGGTATGAGGGCGCCACCACCAGCGCCTTTTGCCCGATGCGCAATTTGCGCAGGTTGTTCTCGTCCGTCTCCACATAGATTTCCATGCGATCCATCAGCGACAGGGTCAGCAGGACATTACCGGGGACAACGCTCTGGCCCGGCTCCACCTGACGCTTCACAATAAGGCCGTCCGCGGGAGATAGGATCGTGCGCTTTTGCAGCTGCTCATCCCAGAGACGAACCGAGGCTTCCGCTTCCCTGACGCGCGCTTCCGCCACCCGCAGATCCTCGATGAGCGGCTGCCGCACCAGGATCTGAAGGCTCTGGAAGGCAGACTGCTCGGCAGCTCGCGCCTGGTCCAAGGTACTGCGATACCGGTCCGCCTCCGATTTGGCCAGCACCCCTTTTTGTTGAAGCGTCGAGGACCGTTCGAAATCCTTCTCAGCCAATTCCCGCGCACTCTTTTGTCGCTCGAGATCGGCCTGTGCGCGTGAGATCTCCTCCGACAACGGCCCGCGTTTCACCTGCTCCAGCGTGCGGCGCGCCGTTTCCAGCGCGAGTCGCGCCTGTTCGGATTGTCTTTGAGCATCGGCCTCGCGAAGCGTGATCAGCACCTGGCCCCTGTGCACCCGGTCCCCCTCAACGGCCGTCACTGTATCCGCAATCCCCGCGACTTCCGCGCCAAGGTCACTCTGCCGGATAGCGCGCAACCGTCCGCTGGCGATTACCAACTCTGCAACCTCACGCTTCCGCGGTCGGACCACCTGGACATCCGTGGGAGATTGCAGAAAGCGCCATCCGGCGGCAATCGCGATCAAGACAGCAAAAAGCAGCACTAAGTTTCGTTTCTTGATCCGCACTTATTTCTCCTCGAGCACGGGACAGTGTTGGGATCTCTTCTCCGCCTGGCGAATGAGCTGCTCCAGGGACTCTTGGATCCCGCGCAATGCTCGGATCCTCTCGTGGATGTCCCGCAGCTTGGCGCGCGCGACCTTGCGCACATGCTTGCGGTGTAGTCCAGGCTCTTCGAGCCGCATCAACTCCTGGAT
>JBEKYG010000684.1:0-3569 GCA_049511215.1 Acidobacteriota bacterium
GCGGTGAATCAAGTGTGGAGTATGCGCGGTAGTTTTATAGCTCTTGACTTAGAAAGACATTGGGATATACTGGCGAATAAAAAGCGAACTCCAGTAGGGAATCAATGATTTGTGCAACCGGGTTGCACTTCGAGAAGGAAAGGGATCTGAAATAAAAACTGGGACGGGTGTAAGGCATGCCAAGAGCGAGGCTGCCACTGGGCAAGGACGCGCCCATCATCGCTTCGAGCGCCTCGCCGCCTAAACAGGCACGACTGTTCGCGCCGAATCCAACGAGCTCGGACTAGCGGAGAAACTTCGGCGCCGCCGAATGCGTACGAACGAGGTTTTTGGTACGGACAGCTCGTTGACTTTGCCCGTAAATTCCATTATCTTGTTCAAGATAATTAACACGGCCATGATATACCCCATGGCCATGGTAAGGCCATGCCACAGTTCTTCCCCCATTCTCCGTGCGACAAACAGGCCCAAGTACAGAGCCTGGTGGCCGACGTGTTTCGCCGAGGCGGATGGAAGGTCCGACAACAACCGGATGTCGGGGAGGGAAGACCGGATTTGATTGCCGAACACGCCGGCAAGAGATACGTCGTTGAAATCAAACGCTCGTCCGAAGGACGGAAAGACCGCCTGGTCCCCCTCGTGTCTCAGGCGATTCTCCAAGCGCGGGAGGGGGCGCGCCATCTGCCGGGGCACCCAGTCGCCGTTGCGATCGTCGTGGCCAACTACATTCCGGAATCCGTTGCCCTGCAGGTGAAGAAGTTTGCACGGCGACATGCTCCGGACATCGCCGTTGGGGTGATGGACCTTGAGGGCTTGCGGTCATTTGATGGGCATGGCCTGGAACGATTCAATTCCGAGAGGCCGAGTGCGGGAAGTGCCATTTCGCCGGCCAATCGCGTACCTTCTCCTCAGCTCTTTTCCGACCTGAATCAGTGGATGCTGAAGGTTCTCCTGGCGCCAAGCATCCCAGAGTTTTATCTCTCTGCACCACGTGGACGTTACCGGGGTGCTTCGCAACTGGCTGAAGCGGCCGTTGTTTCCGTAATGAGCGCATTCCGCTTCATTGAGCAGTTTTCGAAAGCAGGATTTCTAGAGGAAGGGCACGAAGGGTTGCAAGTCGTGCGGATCGAAGAACTGATGAACCGCTGGCTAGCAGCAAACCAGAGGAGCGTGCCCGAAATTGGGGTTCGCTGGGTTCTTCGCGGGAAGAAAAACGCACTTTGGGACGCGGTCCGCTCTTACGTTTGGTCTGAAAAAAAGCAGCACCGTCATTCAGAGAAGGCGCACCCCGTTGTAGATCGCCCGCGGGCGTGTCTTGCGCTATTTGCTGCCGCGGAGGCGCTCGGGCTCGGTTTCGTGCATGGTGTGCAGCCGTACCTTTATATGGAGCGCATTGAGCCAAAGATTCTCGAGAAGTTGGGCTTTTCGGCAAATAGCGTGGATGTCGATCCGGACGTCTATGTTCGTGTTCCACGGAACGACGAATCCGTGTTTCGCGCCGTTGTTCTGAACGACGGTGTACCTGTTTGCGACGCGCTCCAAGTGTGGCTCGACGTCGCCCAGCATCCCTCGCGAGGTAAGGAGCAGGCAGAGTTGATCTGGAGGAAAATTCTAGCCCCCATGCTTCTCCCTAAGGAGAGGAATTGAAAAAGAACGCCGAGCTCGAACCGTTTGTGCGACTCATCGAAGCGCTGGAACCTTGGCTCGGACAAGTGGTGGTCATCGGCGGTTGGGCACACAGGCTATATCGCCTCGATCCCCGCGCGCAGGGACTGACGTATCCGCCACTCACAACTCTCGACACCGACATCGCCGTTCCGTCGAAGATCGAAATCAAAGAGACCAGCATCCGGGACCGCCTACTGGCGGCAGGATTTCACGAAGCGTTTGTAGGGGAGGACCGGCCTCCGGCAACGCACTATCACCTGGGTGGGCAGGGAGGTTTCTATGCGGAGTTCCTCACTCCTCTTGTTGGCAGTGAACATGGCCGGAAAGAAGAGCGCAAGGCCACCAGGGAAATCGGAGGAATTTCCTCACAGCAATTGCGCTACATCGAAATCCTATTGCTCGCACCTTGGCGCATTCCTCTGGATAAGACCAACGGATATCCATTCGTATCGACCAAGCAGGTCCAGGTGGCAAATCCTGTAAGCTTTCTAACGCAGAAGATTCTGATCCAACATGCGCGGGATCGCAAAGATCGAGCGAAGGATATTCTCTACATTCACGACACGATTGAAACATTTGCCGGCAATCTGGCGGAACTTCGGGAATTATTTGCTGACGAAATCCGACCAAAGCTGCATGAAAAAAAGGCTCGTGAGGTGAGCAATGCCGCGGACGCACTATTCGGAGACACGGACGACACGATTCGCGAAGCGGTGCAAATGGTGGTCGGCAGGAAACTCAGCCCTGAAGCATTGACCGAGACCTGTCGTGCGGGATTGAAGGCAATTTTTGAGTAGACGATGGGTCTCACTCCGTTGCGCTTCGCGGACAGTGTTGCCCGCAAGAACGTGACCAATCATTCGGTTCTCCTCTCCTGAGTCGATCAAATCCGTGCGCCTCCGCGGCCGGCTGGAGAGGGAATTGCTGACTCACGTTGAGCCGAGTTTAGAGTATGGGCTGTGATTTTCTAGTTCTTGACTTATGGAGATCTCGGAATATACTGGCGAATGAAAAGCGAACACCAACACAGAATCAATGATTCGTGCACCCGGGTGCACTCCCAGAACGAAAGGAATCTAAAAGCAATACCGGGGCGGCCGTGAGCTAAAAAATAAGGGTGGGTGCCACAGTTACGGCGGTATTCGAA
Organism: Acidobacteriota bacterium; assembly: GCA_049511215.1. Taxonomy (GTDB): domain Bacteria; phylum Acidobacteriota; class UBA6911; order UBA6911; family UBA6911; genus JAFNAG01. Next base: position 2,816 of record JBEKYG010000684.1, read on the forward strand.
AATAGCGGGGGTGGGCGTTCATGCGCCTACCCCTTTTTATTTTGGAGTGCAGCATGGACACATCAAAAAACAAAGACAAGCTGCCCTCAAGGAATTGGCTGCGACAGAGACCAAATTTTCAGGCAGTGGATCCCGCGCGCCAGCAGGCGGGCAAGGCAGTACTCGCCAGAGTGAAAGAACTCATTGAAAGCCGATTTGCCATCATGTGATTTATAGGTTACAATTGCAGGCGTGATCGAGATTCGTCACTACCTCAGTCGCGCCGGAAAGGATATCTTCGACGATTGGTTGACGCAGCTGGCGGATGCCCGCGCCCAGGCGAAGATTGCGAACCGAATCAACCGGCTCGCCGCCGGGAACTTTGGGGACTGCAAGCCGTTGCGTCAAGGATTGTCGGAACTGCGAATCGATTGAGGACCGGGCTATCGTGTCTATTACGCGATGATCGGCAGGGAATGTGTATTGCTTCTCTGTGGCGGCGACAAGCGCAAGCAGTCCTCAGACATCGGACGGGCGTCGGAATATCTAAAAGACTACAAAGATAAGGACCGGAACCGCATGAAACGCAAAGCCAGCATCTCGCACGACGAGGCCATCATTCGACGGCTCCGGAAGGACCCGGATTTTGCCGCCGAGTACCTCAAAGCAGCATTGGAGGAGGAGGACGAGCCCCGCGTTCTGCTCATTGCCTTGCGCCACCTCGCCCAAGCTCAAGGCGTTGCCAAAGTCGCCAAGGCCGCTGGCATCGAGAGAG
>JBEKYG010000685.1:0-3568 GCA_049511215.1 Acidobacteriota bacterium
CGCCATTCACGGATTTCCAGGGCCATTATCGACAGGGGTGTCTCCCTGCCGGAAGGAACGGTAATTGGGTTCGATCCGGAGGAGGATCGGAGGCGTTTTCAGGTTACCGAAAGCGGCATTGTAGTGGTTTCGCCCGAAGACCTGCTCGAGGAGCAAGATCAGGAGACGGGCCTCACTGCGGCCGCCGGAAGCTCGCCCGTGGGCTGACAACAGCGGTAGAGCGGAGCGGGCAGCAGAATCCTGCCGCTGCCCACTGCAGAGAGCGTCAGAGCCAGGTTATGCGGAAACCGCCGATGCCGGTGGTGACGACGACAGAAATGCGTATCTTCTTTTCGTTGTATTTCTCGCTGTAGTAGTCCTCACCTGCCTCTTTGTGGAAGCCGTCAAGCTGCAGGCCGCTCAGGAAGTGCTTTTCAGCAGTGACCCTGACACCCACGTCGCGTGGAATGCGCATGGTTACGCCTCCCACGCCCACCTGGATGCGAACTTCGGCATCCTGTTTCCACGCGCCGGAGAAGTCGAGATTGGCGCCGCCTACGCCGCCTTCGAACTCAAAGCGGCGGAAATTGAGATTGCCCAAGCCGACGGCATCCAGGCTGCCCACGCCGTTGCGGAGGCGGATCTCATCGCAGACAGCGGGGTTCGGATCATAGGCGGATATTCTGGCGCCCCCGACGCCGGCTTCGAGATCGAGCCGGCTCAGGCGCAAGCGGGATAGAGCGAGGCGCGTGTCGCCCACGCCGGTGTTGATTTGCAGGTTAATGGGCAGCGAATCCGTGAGGTTGAGGCGCAGCCTGTTGTTCTGCCGCTCGCTCCGGAGGCCTCCCTGGTGATTGCTTTCAAGCTTGAACGTAAGGCGCCCCTCGCTGCCCGGAGCATAGTCGATCTCGGGTTGATAGCTGGCCTTATCGTATTCGAGGTTGAACGAGTACAGCTTCGCAGCGCTTTCCCCGGAAATCTCAAGCGAGCCGATATCGAAGCGAACCGTCGCTTGGAGAGAGGTCTCACTACCAATGGGGCGGCTCTGGTCCATTGTGGCCATCTCTACCGGAACCCGTTGCTCCAAACCGCAACCGGAGCACAGAAGGGCGGCTGTCACGCTTGCCGTCAAGAGGATGTTTCTCATCGGGTTTCTCCTAGACAATGTCTATCTGTCGCGCCTGCTCGTTTGCTCGAGTTCCCGTGCCCGCAGATGGATGTCGTTGTTTTCGGTCTCGAGAACGATCTTGGGAACTCCGGGTTTCAGCCTCTTAATCGTCGTGGTATCACCCGGTCCGGAAGTCGGTTCCAGACCGGAGAAGTCGGTCGAGATATGGCCATTGTGTGCGGTGGCGTCGATCTGGAATACGGAATTTGGCGGCAGAAACAGGGTGATGTCGCCGTTGCGGTTCTTGATGCTGATATCATCCTTGCCGAGCGCTACCGTCGACAACGTAACGTCTCCCCGTTCATTCGTCACCTTGCAGCTCTTGTTGAAGTCATTCACGATCACATCTCTCAAAGTTGTGCTGATCTCGACCGGACCGCCCACCTTGGTCACCTGCACGGATGTCCCCTGCGCGTTGGCTTTGATATAGCCGCCGATGTCGTCCAGTGTAATCCGGTCGGAGTTGGAGTCGATATCCACATTGCCCTTGATGCCTTTGAGCGCGGCCGTGCCGTACTGTGACGAGAGGGTTACGTCGGCGGTCACATCGGTGATCCGGACGCGCCTGTGGCTGCTGGTGACCTTGAGGTTGCCTCCCAGGTTGCTTGCTGTGACCGTGCTCCCGCGCGCATCGATGATCACGGGCTTTGATATGTGATCGAGGACGATGCTGCCCTCCTCGTTGGTAACCGTTACTTTTCCTTCAACGTCATTAATCTGCACCGGCGAGTACTCGTCCCGGACGTCAACATCGCCTTTAATGGTTTCCAGGGTGACCCGCCCGCGGGAATTCACGGAGAGGTTTCCGGTCAGGTTTGTCAGTCTTGACTCGCCGTAGCTATTCGCTACCACGAAGCTGCCGTTGCAGTCGTGCACTTCGAGCGGTTGCCGGCTCGATTGGATGTCGAGCTTACCGTCAAGGCCGGAGACGTTGACTCCGCCAAAAGGATTATGAATCTCCAATTGCACTTTTTTCGGGACCAGGACCTCCATGTTCGTGTCGAAGTGGTAGTCCTTGGCGGCAAGATCCTCTCGATTGGTCTTCACCACAAAAGACGAGGCCTCGGCCTTGCCCTCTTCCCCTCCTTCGATCTTGATCTCGTCGGCGATCCGTTGGGCGCGCGCCACATCGTCCTCATAGACCTTCTTGAGCAGGCGGATACGAACCTCGCCGTCGCTGCCGGCGGAAACGGTAACGAGGCCGTTGGTATTCTCGATGCGCAACGGCACCCCCGGGGAAAGTGGATACGTGAATTCCTGGGAGTATTCATGAGAGGTTCCGAGGCTCACCTCGGTGCCACCGATATTGAAGGGTGTCATCCACATATCGCGCAGAGCGCTGTTCGGAATCTTGGAAAGCGCGGAGCCGATGATGAAAACCAACAGGAGGCCGAAAACTTCCCCGAATCTTATCGAGACGCCGCCTTTTTGGCGGTAGTAGTCGATAACCTTCCCCAGACCGAGAAGGACGAGGAGAATCGGCCAATAGCGGGCTGTCATCGCCCAGATATCGGGCCCAATGCCGAAGTTCCTGAGCAGGAACAGGAGTCCCAGACCCACCCAGAGCAGGCCTCCGAGCAACGATGGACAGCACCTCCGCCGCAAGCGCTTGACGGCCGGGTCCGTGGGCGCGGGACTTTCCTGCCAGGTGAAATAGCCGAATAGTTTTTTCGCTCCAATTAGAATCAGCACGGCCGGCCAGTAGCGGGCGACCAACTGCCACACCGTGAGTGTCGAATACCAATTTGCAAGAAAGAAGGCCAGGCCGATCCCAATCAGAATCAGCCCGAAAATCAATGCGCCCCTCCGGGAACCAGCGGACATGACACCCTCCCGATACTAATGCTTAGGCTCGCTCAGCGTGGCCGTGGTCTTGCCCGACACCTCTTCTTCCCGATCCGTCAGGGAGTGATAGATGAGGTATGCGCCTAAGGCGATAAAGACAAGGGGCCACAGCTTGTTGATGAAATTGTAAGGAATAAGATTCTTCAGCAGGAACACGAGGCCCAAACCGATCAGCAAAAGCCCCCATGCGGCCACCGTCTTGTCCTTGGCCGGGGCCTGGGGCACGGTCTCCTGCTCCATGCGCTTCCGAAGGTTGGCTTCCGCCGTGCGGTAGGAGTCGAACATGGTAAAGATGAGAAAGACGAAGGCACCAAAGCCGAAAACGCCGTTGAAGTTGTCGCTCATAACCGTGAGTGCGGCAAAAACGGCGAACTGGGTGAGAGCCTTCTGGTATTCGCCGTTGTAAACCGCTCCCATGCCGGGGATCAAGGAAAGCGCCGCCGCGCGCTTCGGCGCATCGGTGGGAATTCGCAGATCCTTAACGGCAGCGGCCCACTCGGTGCCACGCACGAGGCAATCCTGGCAGTAGACCTTGCCCTTGATCTGATGAGAACATTCGGCGCACAGAGCCTTGCT
>JBEKYG010000686.1:0-3567 GCA_049511215.1 Acidobacteriota bacterium
AAGCACCATGCCGAAGTTCTCGATCGCTGGCGTTCAGAAGTGCGTTTCGCACTTGAATGCGACTGCATCGATGTACTGGTCGCCCTCGCCGCCCATGCCGGAGATCTTGCTGAGGTCGTGGCTCAACTTCCAGATGATTGGGAACGCCTATACGCGGTCAACAAATTCCTCGAGTCCGGCAATACCCACGAAACTTTGTTGAAGATTGCTATCGCTGAGTGTGAATCGAAACGCCATTCACGGACCGCCCAAGCGTCTCATGAAATGAACCGATTCGAAATTAACTTGAACCGCTTTGCGCCGCACCTTTTGCCCATGGCCGGAGAGCCCAGAAGTCCTTTCTCCTTTTTTGCCCCTCCACAATATCACTCCGAGAGGCTCTCGGCGGCGTTCGACAATGCTGGTGATGATCCTTTGGGAGAAATAGAGAGGCGATTTGCTGAGCAGAATCAACTGGTTGACGTAGTGTCGTGGAACGCAGAGGCCAAGACCTGGCCTTCCGTGCTTATTTCCGAAGCATATTCGCGAATGTGCGCGTTCAATGAACTAACTCCCACCGATGCCTGCCGGCTAGCGCGGGCCTGCGCGATCGGCGCGAGTGCATTTTCGAATTCGCTTGCCGCGACTGAACAGGAGCAGCTCTATTCCGCAATTGGAGCGCGATTTGAAGGCCATGTTGCTCCGGTACCGACAGTTCGCGACCTGCCCAACGTCATCGTCCAAAGTCACTGCTTAGCCACGGAGATCCTGCGAGCAGCTGATATTTCCCCGGAGCGTCTGCGGAAGCTCCTGATGGATCAGCGGGGATGGCAAGAGTACTGGAACTACCGGTGGGCAGACGACGGCAAGCTCCAATGCGGCTTTGGAGTCGGTTTCCACCTTCTGCTGTTCTTCCCGGCCGTGCGTCTGGCTCTTTGTGCAATCGGTATTTCGGTTGGCTGGAACGATCCTGGATTCACATGGATGTCTGAACGCAGAAGAGCGGCCCGGGAAGTCGGTGAGAGTATCCACCGAGATCTCTCCTCAGCCGCGCGACAGAATCAGATCCGGCGATTCCGTGAACTGCTCGTCGAACTCCCCGACCAAGAGGCAGTTCGAGCTCATCTCGGATGCTTGCTCTTGCTCGATGGCGGATATGCGGAAGCCCAGCAGCAGCTCAAAACCGCACTCGAATCACCGCTCTGCATGGGAAAGTCCAGGCAACACGCTCTTTACAACCTGGCTTGTGCTGAAGCGCGGCTCGGGAACGAGACGGCATGCCGTACCGCATTAACCGAGTCGCTTTCGACTGAAACGACACGTAAGCAACTCGAAGAGGACGCGGATTTCCAATCGGTGAGGACCACCCAGTGGTTTCTGGCGTTGTGCGCAGTGCTTAAGAGTTAAGCGCCATGGCTCGCGGCCAAATGACTCAATCCGCTTTCTCCGGTCTTAACCTCCCCTTTCGTTCTCTTCGCTGTCTTGTGATCACCGCTGCTTGCATGACTCGACTCCCGGAAAACAAGGTATTGGGCTCGAATTATTGTAGGCTATCGTCTGTCATTCAATCGTCTCTTGAATAATCGTCCGCACCGCGGGAAGCCAGCCCGTAATGGTCGAGTCGATAGGAATCCACTGTATTATATTGTTTTATCAATAGGATACGCGCCGTTTGACGGTAATCCGGTAGGACATCGTTTCGCCTCGGGACTTCTTTTGGCATTCGATGTACCTGCCCCACTTCTGCTTGATGTACTCGACATCCCGCATTCTCACCTGGGAGCTTCTGACTGCCTGGGCTCCACCCTTGTTTCCCCAGCTTTTCCCGAAATGCCAGTAGTATCGGGTGTCGATGAAAATGATCCTTTCCTTCAGCAGGGCCTGTAGTGTGAGATCTGCATCCTCCAGGAATCCGACGAGATTCGGGTCGAACTTGAATTGCCGGCCAATCTGGCCCATGCATGCCGCGGACGCCGGCTCTTTCAGGCTGAACGGCTCATTCTGCGTGAAGTAGGCCGGAGTCCCACGTCTTCCCCATCCGAAGATCGAAACGCCCAGGTCCATTGCCGCCTGGATCGTCACATAGACTACCCTGTCGATCGTCTCGTGGTCCCGGATGACGTTGTAACCGGATCCACTCCAGACATTGATCGCCTGCAGGTCGTCATCAATGTGGACGATGACTTCGTTCGGAGTGTGTTCGTCCATGTACCCCCGGATTCTGCCAAAGCCCACCAGGTTCGGATGGGTCAGCAGTTTATCCTTGGGGACTCCCGCCGCAAGGTAGGTGTCGGCCTCGCCGTCCGCAACGAAAATCTTGATGGTCGGAATCAGCTTTAAGAGATGCGGCATTCTCTCCGCCCTCTTGTGACTCATGCACACAATCTGGAAATCGATCATAGCTTTCCGAGCTTCCTCAGCAGACGTTTCGCATCAATGCAGCGGCCGAAACCGATCGTCCTTTGCTTCTTCAACCCTCTTGGTGGGAAAGTGACCGGCCCGATGTCCAGGGCCTCGCACATGACTTTGAAATCGAGCGAGTTGCGTGCCAGGACGAGAACGTAGTCGTACCCTTCCAGGGGCTGGAGTTCCATCTGCGGCGGGCCATCCTCGGTCGCTTGCTCCGGAGTGTTTTCCTCTTCGCCCTCGAGCAGGTCCTTCAGCTCCATCTCGTTCCAGAACTTGTCGAGCTCGACGCCGGCGGCCAGGTCTTCTTTCAACTGGTCGTTGTCCCAGTGCAATCCCAGCTCGGCAGTGCGGTTATCCGCATAGGCGAGTTCGCGGGCCTTCTGGTCCTTTGTGAGGTCCAGGTCATCCCGGACCACAACCACGAGTTCTTCGCCGGTAGTGTGGATCTCCTTGATTGGAAGTCCTGCGTCCTGTGCAGCGTCGAGGGTTTTGTTGCCCGCGATCACGACGCCGTTTTTGTCGGCCAGGATCGATCGGCCGGCGCCATGGGATCGGATCGACTCGTTCACGGCCCACTTTCCTCTCGACGTTCCCTTGTTGGCGTTCTTCGGATCTTTCTTCAGCCTCAACGCCGGCTTATCTTGTTGGTCCCGCTGTTGGTCTTCCATTCGGCCCTCATAAAAAGCACAGGTCGTCTGCTTCGAGACTTTCCTCGCGCTGACTCATAAACTCGTTCACGTCCGCACTGAAACAGAACTGACACGCTTCGGTGTCGATCAGGTCTCTTTGCCGGTTCCAGAACTCAACCATGCTCTCAATCGAACACATGGCCTTTCGGTTCTGCGGGCAGGGATACAAATTGCCATCGGCTTCCAGGACTGGTTTGTACCAGCAGGTCCAGCATTTCCTGGGAACCTGCACGCAACGATCAGGCTCGACCAGGATGTTCAGGTCGTCCACCTTGGCACTAAAAAGCTCTGTCGGAATCTCCCGCACGGGTTTGCCCATGTTTGTGCAGCGGTCGGGCACCAGCCGGAAGTAATTCAGGCCCGCCCCTTCCAGGTCCTTCACAAGCGACAGGACATCCTCAATCTCGGAATCAGATCCCCAAACGGAATTGACTCCCCTTCGAACGAGTGGAAAATCCTTCAGCCTGTACGTGTTGTCGATGGCCCGGTC
>JBEKYG010000687.1:0-3566 GCA_049511215.1 Acidobacteriota bacterium
CATCGGTTGACACTGAATCCGGCAAAGTGAGATGGGGAGGATGGAGCAACACAGAGCCGGCGGAGCACGGCAGAGCTTACAGGCGCGCGACCGCTCGCACACAGAAAGAGGACAAAGTCTCGTACCACTCCAACTGGCCAAGCCAAGCTCGGCAAGCCAGGATGATCGACTTCTCCCCGCAAGGCATGCGGTTTCACTGCGCCGAGAAGCTCGCCGTGGGTTCTATCCTGAAGATCAGTAGCGATCTCTTGCATGCTTCTGCTGCGGTTACAAACGTTCGAGAGGAAGTGGCGGGTGGCCAACGGGTATACGCCGCGGGGCTCGCCTTTCTGGCAGTCAGCTTTGAGGAACCCAGGGGATCCCTCTTTTCGGCCTCTGCTTGAATGGGACCAGATACATAACCGTGAGGATGCTGAGAAGGCAAAGCAGATCCTCGGACCACCACAAAGACTCGAAGACTCTAAGGCTCGAAGAAATCCTATGTTTTGAAACTTCCTTTGAGTCTTTGAGTCTTCGAGTCTTTGTGGTGAATGGTTAAGATCGAATTTGTCACAGCTTCTTGGCGCCTTGGTGGTTGTTCCAGGGTACTTCGCGGTTCCCCTCAAGTTGCAGCAGGCAGCAGAAATTTCGGCCCGATGGCGGGAAAAGGATGTATGATTCGGCCCATGATTTGTGGTCCCAAAAGTGCTCGAAGGATGTCTCGGTTCAAGGAGGCATGATGCGCATAAAAACGCCACGCTGGCTTTTGATTCTCGAAGCCGTGCTGTTTTTGGGATCCATTGTGATCTTGGCCTATAAGGCAGCCACCAGAGTTCTGCCTCTTCGCGTCGATCGGTTCGTCCAAAAACGCGGTATTCAAAAACCCGCCTCCGGGCCCACGATTCTGGATTACTACCGTCAATATCCGGACCGGTACATTCGCGTCGACGACGAAACCTGGAGCTATGATTGGAAAACCCAGGTCGCCGTCCACTCTTTTGCTCTCCGCAACCTCGCCACTGTGGCATACAGGGAAATTGAGGTACGCTTCACTTATCAATCGGCAAGCGGGAAAACGGTGCTGACGAGGGACGCAAAAGTTCCTGGCGTCGTGCCGGCTCAGGGTACGCTCAGCATAAAAAACTTCAAAGTAGCAGGCGTACCCCTCGCTACCAGAGGTGCCGTGGCAACCGTGGCCAAGGCTCTGATGGTTCAATGAGAATAAGATGACCGACTCGACTGCTGACGTCATCATCTGCGGCGCGGGAATTGCCGGCATCGCCGCTGCCTATCATTTGAGCGTGCGGCGCCACCTGAAGAATGTGCTGCTGATTGACGAACGCCCTCCATTCTCGCTGACCAGCGACAAATCGACCGAGTGCTACCGCAACTGGTGGCCTGGACCTGGGAATGCCATGGTCAGCTTGATGAACCGCAGCATTGATATCATCGAAAGCCTGGCCGGCGAAAGCGGCAATCGCTTCAACCTCAACCGGCGTGGCTACCTGTTCGTCACCGCCGACCCAGCCCGCATCCCGACCTTCCAACACGCGGCGGAAGAGGCGGCTGCGCTGGGTTCCGGCCCCGTGCGCTATCACAACGGGCAGTCGGGCGAACCTGATTATGTCCCCGCCCCCGCGCGGGGCTTTGAGCATCAGCCCACCGGCTCAGATTTGATCACTGACAGAACATTGATCCGCGAGCATTTTCCCTACCTCTCGGAACAAACCGTCGCCGTGGTCCATCCACGCCGCTGCGGCTGGTTCAGCGCACAACAGTTGGGCATGTACATGTTGGAGCAGGCTCGGGAGCACGGAACCCGGCTGCTATCGGCCCGGGTGGAAGGCGTGCGAGTGGCCGCCGGCCGGGTCGAGGCGGTACACCTCAGAAACGGTGGGGAATCGACTGAGGTGTCAACCCGCAATTTCGTCAATGCAGCGGGACCGTTCCTGCCCCATGTGGCCAAGATGGTTGGGGTTGAACTCCCGGTTTACCATGAACTCCACGTCAAGGTGGCCTTCAGAGACGAATTGCGCGTGCTGCGACGCGATGCGCCCTTGCTCATCTGGACGGACCCCACACCCTTGCCCTGGTCGGAGGAAGAGCGTGCCCTGTTGGCCGAGTTGGACGAGACGAGCTATCTGCTCGATGTGTTCCCATCCGGCGTGCACGCGCGCCCTGAAGGTGGCGCTGACAGTGATGTAGTGCTCATCCTTTGGACCTACGACCTCAAGCCTGTGGAACCTGTTTTCCCTTTTGCTTTCGATCCACACTATCCCGAGATCGCGCTGCGAGGATTGGCCGTGATGATTCCCGGCCTCAACGCTTACCTCGGCCGCCTGCCCAAACCCGCGGTGGACGGCGGCTATTATACCAAGACGCGCGAGAACCGGCCCCTCATCGGGCCTCTGCCGGTCGAGGGAGCTTATGTAATCGGCGCCCTGTCGGGCTTCGGCTTGATGGCCGCCAGCGCGGCGGGAGAACTCCTGGCTGACTATCTCACCGGAAGCATTCTGCCGCCCTACGCGCCCGCTTTCTCCCTGGAACGATACCAGGATCCTGAGTATCAGAAGCTATTGCAGGCCTGGGATCAGACCGGACAGATATAGGAGTCCGTCCGAGTATGGCGTGCTCCCACGCAGACGCCCGCTAGGGGCCGTCTTCCTCATAGACATTGGCAATACAGCACAGGAAGGTTACAGGTTCCCGGTCACTCTCATTTCGCATGCTGTGAACTTCCATTGAGGGAATGAAGACAAAATCGCTGGGGCCGAGAACCCTTTCAGCGACGATTTGATCTGTCTTGGCGTCATGTTGAAAGCACCGGACGTGGCCGGTAAGGATGTACATGGTCTGGTAATAAAGATGGTTGTGAATCGGGATTTCCCCGCCGGGTCCGATGGTGAAATACCTGAGGCCATATTCAGCGGCGCCGTCGGGGCCAACCGTTGAAAGCCAGCGTATATAAACCTCTTTCAGAGGGAAGGGCTTTCCCTTATAGGGATAGGTTTCGATCTTCTGCTCTTTGGCGTCATTCACATTCTTAACAATCATGAGAGTCTCCTTTTGCCAAGGATATCAACCTATCACAGAGTGACCTGCCACGTCATGCAGAGTCGCGCCTCCCCGGAGATTTCCACCACAAAGACTCAAAGACTCTAAGGCTCGAAGAAACCTAATGCTTTGGAGCCTCCTTTGAGTCTTCGAGTCTTGGAGTCTTTGTGGTAAAAGGAGGAGACAGCCACACACCGTTGAACCACCCACGACGGATGACCGGACAGCGCTTCTTTTTGCGGTTTTGGTGGCGGGGACTCGGAGGGTTGTCGTATGATGACCCGCGAAAATGTTCCCAAATCGTGCGTTTCCAAAATACCCGCTACAGGAGCAAGCATTATGAATCGATTCGTGCGTTCTCACCCATTGCGTTCCCAGCCGGCACGGAAGCTGCTGGTTCTCTTTTTCGCATTCTCGTTGGTTTCGATTGCGGTGGTGGCACAGCAGACCGCCGCGAAACGGCCTCTGAACCACACCGATTATGACAATTGGCGGGCCATTCAGCTGCAGCAGTTAACCCGGGACGGCAAGTT
>JBEKYG010000688.1:0-3565 GCA_049511215.1 Acidobacteriota bacterium
GCCTGGGAGTGAGCGTTGACCATGTTGGTGTCGATCGCGGTCGAATTGCCGTAGGCCGACGTGGTTCCATATTGGACCTGGGAGTTGGCAGCCTTATCGGTCGTCCAACTGATGGTTGCGCTCGTGCCGGTGACGCTCGAGCTGGCGACCGCGGAGATGGCCGGCGGCGTGGTGTCGACCGTCGTAAAGGTGAAGTCACCCGAAGTCGCGAGGTTGCCGGATGCGTCTCTGGATTTGACGCGAAAATGATAAGTCGTACCCGATGAAAGACCGGTCAAGGACATGGTGTGGGAAGTGACCATGCCGGCATCGAGTGCGGTTGCGCTCCCGTAGGCCACGGTGGTTCCGAACTCCACCTGCGAGTTCGAAGCCTCGTTGGTAGTCCAGGTAATCGTTGCGCTTGTGCCGGTGATGTTTGAGCTGGCGACCGCGGAGATGGTCGGCGGCGTGGTGTCGACTGTCGTAAAGGTGAAGTCGCCCAAAGTTGCGAGGTTGCCCGCCGCATCCCTCGACTTGACCTGATAGTGGTACGTGGCGCCGGCTACCAGGCCGGTCAGCGTTTGCGAGTGCGACGTGACCATGTTCGCGTCAAGCGTGGTCGAGCTGCCATAGGAAGTTGTCGGGCCAAAATCGATCTGAGAGTCGGAAGCCTCGTTCGTGGTCCAGGAAATCGTGGCGCTGGAACTGGAAATTCCGGAACTGCCGACACCGGAGATGACGGGGGGCGTCGTGTCGGGCGGCGAAAGAACGGTGACGCTTCCGCCCACACCTGAAACTGGCACCGACATGCCATCAGGATCGGAGGCGGTGATGTTTGTAACGGCTACCGGGATCGCTCCCGGCGGAGTGCCCGACGCAATCGCGAGCGTTACCACGGCGAGCGGACCGGTTCCAATAATGTTGCGGTTCATGAAGACGAGAACGCGCACGCCGCCGCTGAGGGAATTGCCTAAAACGGTCTTTTGCGCCGCAGCAGCCGCAGACCCGGTTGCCGTGGTGACATAGTTCAGCGAGGACGAAAACTGCAGATCGAATTGGAGCGAACAAACGTTTCCGGATCCTGGTGAGAGGTTGATGGTGAGATCGACACTGTTTCCCGCGGTGCCGCTGGCCGATCCCGCGCTTACTGTGCCGGACTGTGGTGTATAAGCATACCCTAGGCCGGATACACCGAGCGCGCACGCAGCCACGGCGATGACTGCAAACATGGTATGAGCGACATAAGGCCGCAGGCCGGCGCCCGTGCCCGAACGATGATAGATCGTAAGCATGCAACCTCCCTCTTGGCAGAACAGGTCTCCAATAGTGCCCATATCGGTGCTTTCGATCCATTCCTTCAGTCATACGTCACCATTCCTCAATTTCATTGCGGCCGGCGCCCGAAACAACCGCGGAATCACCAGCCCTCACCGGCCACTTTCGGAGTGCGGCGGCATGACCTGAACCTGGGACGCATCTCGATCGATATGGTTCGTGCCGCGCCTTCAGCGCTCCATGAATGGTCCCCCTCAGACCCCGGCCTCACGGCCGGGGCTACGATACTGCCGCCACTTCGAGGCTGAAACGCGGATCACTATAGTTCCAAATCTGTTGCCGCTAAATACGACGTTAAAGTTGAAGTTCAGCACCACGTAGTGATTCCAGGGGCCATTGATTATCAAGGTGCTGTTGTCGGCGAACCGAAAACCATCTTTTGCAACCGTGAACACGCTGTTGCTGCCAGCGTCGATGGTCATGCTCTGGCCGCTGCCGAGGTGCATGGTGAGAGGGGGCCCCTGCAGGCCGGCGAGGGAGGATGAGAGCTGATTGAGGGCCGTCAAGTCGGTCCCGACGTCACCATTGTGGCCTGTGACCCCGTAGATATTGGTCCCATTTATTGCAGTTGTTTCCTTGACCGTGCCATCGAACAGGGCGTTTCCATAAATCGTGCCCGAGGGCATATTAAGGGTTCGCGCAGGAATAAGTTGGCATTTTGGCGCGAGCGCCGGGCGGGCAGATGCAAGGCGCCGCGACGCAGGCGATGTGATGACATCGTCGAGGAGCGGCAACGCCGCAAATGCCCACCCGCCGCCGCGCCCCGAAGGGCTGCGGCTCCCAGGCTTGGCGAACTATCGCAGTTGGCTGGTTATGATTCAATTGGGCATCGGAGCCACAGCAAAATGCCAAATTATTCTTGCGCGAACCCTAAGCGCCTGCGCACAAATAAGTTCACATTCTGAGGAGCAACTATCCCAAAGGTCGTTTACCCATCTTGATAGTCTATGTGCATCAAAAGGCCATTTGTCAATAAATCTATGAGATGGTTGGGAATCATGGGTGTGGTATAATTCGTCCTGATAGACTCTTTTCAGGAGGAACTATACCACATGGTATTTGATTCGAATGTTCTTCGATCCTTCCTGCATCAAGAGAGAATTGCCACGCTTCCGGAGCTGAAGCAGGCTTTGGGAAGCACGGCTACCATGACCGTGTTTCGAAAGCTCAAGGCGTTAGGCTACCGGACGAGCTATTCGCATCGCGGGAGGTACTACACGCTGGTGAACATTCCCCGGTTCGACGAGCGAGGTCTCTGGACTTGCCGCGCAGTATGGTTTTCGCGCGACGGCAGCCTGCTCACCACGGCCCGGCGGTTTGTGAACGATTCCGATGCTGGGCTTACTGCCGGGGAATTGCAGGCGCTGCTGAATGTTGAGGTCAAGGAATCGCTTCTGGTGCTGCACCGTCGAGGGCAAATTGCCCGCGAGGAAATCGGCGGCGTCTATGTGCACTTTTCCACTGAGCCTGGGGTACGGCGCGAGCAATGGCTGCGCCGCCAGAGTCCGGCGGGTGCGCTGGAGGTGGGCGACTCGGCGGCGGGCGAAGGGCTGGCGCCGGAAATGAAGGCCGCGATCATTCTGTTTTTCAGCTTGCTGGATGAGAAACAGAGGCGGCTGTATGCGGGCTTGGAGGCTCAGAAGATTGGATACGGCGGCGATGTCAAGATTGCGGACTTTCTGGGGTTGGACGTGCACACCGTGTCGCGTGGGCGGCGGGAGCTCTTTGGAGACCATGTCCAAAGGAACTGGGATTGGTGGCCTAAATGTCCACTGGGCTCAAAACGCAAAGCCCGTACATGCTGGTAAGCGACAACATGTTGGTAACAATAGGCGCTAAAGCGCCTATTACCATCGTCCTCAGTGCGCGCCGATTTGAGGAGTCGGAGCCGGCAGTCGAAGGAGGAATCCAGAGAATCGCCTTTGATCAGGTTTTCCCCCTCTGCTCCCCTGCACCCCTGCATTCTTCGGCTACTGACATGTCGCGCCGTGAGATTGCTGGCTGCTTTTTAGCGCACGATCTGACCCGGGATCGCCGAGATCACCGACAGACTGTTGGTACCGAAAGCGGCGAAGCTGGCCACCCCGACATCCGAAGTCACCCTGAAATATCCGGAAAAGAGCTGCTGGCCCGCCAGGGCAGGGAAGATCTGCGTCAGCAGTTCCGAGATCCGCTGCCTGGCTGGTATCGTCAGATTCGTCGTGAGCGCGAGGGTCCCGTCTTCGTTGTAGAGTGCGACGGTCAGGTGCGC
>JBEKYG010000689.1:0-3552 GCA_049511215.1 Acidobacteriota bacterium
GGCCGAGATTCCTGCTGTTTCCCGGTTCCAGTCGAGCAAGTGTGGCGCAGTTGCGGGACGTAGGAGTTTGTCACCTCACGGCCGGATACTCTCCCCGCCGATTCCTGCTATTCTCGCCCAGCGGCTCAGAAGCGATCGCCTGTTTTTCCAGTTCCACGCTCATTTGATCGTGATGTTTTGGCTGCTGACGACCTGCCACCTGCCGTCGCGTTTCACGAAGAAGTCGGTACTGCGCATGGGACCGGGGATTTCGGCGCCTTTGTATTTTCCCTTCATGACCGCGGTCATGGTGACCACCGCGACCTCCCCGAACACGTGGGGGCTCAGGTCGGCCAGTTTCACCGACTCGAGCTTATAGGCTCCGGCTTTCATTTCGGCAAACGTTTGCGCTCTGTTCATCACCTGCCCGTCCGCATTGTAAGTCCACTCCTTTGCCAGGAATTTCTCGAACGCGGCAACGTCCACTTTCTCCAGCGCTCGCGCCGAATCCAGTTCGATCTGCACGAGCGCCTTTTCCTCGGCGCCGTCCGCTGTCGCGCCGGGCGGCGGCTGATCGCTGTTGGCGATGGCCGATTCCCATTTCCAGGATCCATCGCCCTGGCGCTCGAGAATGGCCGTCCAGCTTCCTCGGTCCATCAACGGAGCCAGCCCCTCTGCTTTGGGTGTGTCCTTTTGTGTCCAGGTTCCCCGCGCGGTTCCGAGATCGCCGGAGACCTTGACATCCGCAACGGTCAAGTTTGACTCACAGGTCAGCCGAGCAAACAGATCCTGGTGCAGCTTTCTGATGGCTTCCTTGCCGGCAATCCCCGGAATGTTCAAGTCGGTCCAAATCGTTGTATCGGTCATGAGCGCGGCGACGGCATTGGCGTCCTGGGCCTTGACGGCCTTGGCGTAATCGTCGACCGACTTTTTGATCGCCTCCACGTCGGCAGGCGCATTGACCTTTGGAGCACAGGCGCAAACAAGCAACAGCAGCGAAACGCATACGATCCCATAGATGGTTTTCATGATTTCAACTCCTGTCGATTTCGTTGTCATGGCAATGCGGTGTGATTCCTCTACTGCGCACGGTGAACCAGGCAACTCCCAACGCACCAAGAATTCTAACTTATCGGACGATGGGAAGCCCTTGCGGCTAGAGTCAATGGTCGCATTCAATGAAAACCTGCGAGCACAGGAACAGGTACCTGATTATACAACGCCTGTAATCCTTCCAGAAACAAAAAACGTATCGACGGTTTCGCCCGAAGGCTCGTTTCTGCCTCTCCCATACCCCGATTCGATCAGGGCTAGGACATCACACCCGGCGGCCAGCGATTCGTGATGTCAGAAAATGCTGAAATGAAACCAACCGAAGTCACCCAACTGAATATCGTTCTCAACTGGTTCGAGGAACTCAAGGGCCTCGTCCCCACCGGAAAGTAACGAGTTCAAGCAGCCCACCGGTCATTGAGAAACTCACAAGGGCCGCTCTTCGGGGCGGATCTTGCGTTTGTGCCCAAAGAAACGCCGACCTCAGCTCACGGCCGGCTTCGGTGATTCCCGGCAACCAAACGTTGCTGCCACGCCGACCAACCATCGCGGCAGCTTGAATGGCAGCGCGTTCCCGGTGTAGTCCACCTTGGTGTCCGCGGGCCGTGGACATATCCGATATCAGAAGGATAGGAGCTACGTCCCCACGTATAATTCAAACGAGAGACGCTGCGGAGGGGCCTTGTGATCTACAAAAATTGTTCCTGACAGAGCATGGAAACCGTCTTTCGTCACTTTGAATTTATATTGACCCTCAGGAGCGCCTGGAATCAGAAACGCTCCAGCAGCGTTCGTCTTGCTCCGCAACACCTTCCTGCTTCCTTTATGTCGAACCTCAACGTTGACCCCTTCCAGAGGCTGGTCGCCAATGCTCACGCAGCCGGCCAGCGCTTGAACCCTATAGGGTTGGGACATGACAATGGTTGTGATTTGAGGTTCTTCAAGCGTGAAGCCATCGGCATCGTGAAGCGCCGTGGTTCGAATACAACCGGTTGTACCGTGCAGGTTTGGGCCCGCAATCTGCATGGTCTCCCATTTACCTACTTCGATCTTTCTTGCCACCTCCGGCGGCAGGTAATACCAGACGCTGCCCAAGCAGACCATTGGTTGTCCCTGCACGGTCTTAAGCTGTTCCGGCGAACCAGCCCGGTGTTGCAGGAAGTAAACACTGAACTTCCTGATCTCCTCGGAGCCACCCTTCGCAACAATCCGATCCACGAAAGCTTTCTCGAACCGATCCGTATTCAGCGGCCCAAAATCGCTCGAAATTGCATCTGCATGTCGTTCCTCGAGTTTCCCGATTTTTTTGAGCTGCGAAATCTTGTTCAAAGTGTCTTCGTATTCCCTCTCTAAAAGGTATTCCAGTTTGGCAGGTTTTTTCGCGTCCGGAAATTCAGTGGTGTAGTAAGACCGCGGGCCGACGTCCACGTAGAAAAGATCGCCACGCGTATCGAATACCAACCAGATGACGTAGTCGTCGTTCAGCCGAAAGACCCGATGCTCAACGCTCAGTTGCTCGCCGAACAATTGCGCAGCTTTGGCAAGTGTCGATTTCGAACCGTCAGCTGCGAAGCCCAGCACGCAGCAGACGACCAGACACGCGCATACCATGCCGAATCGGGACTTCATATCGAACCTCCCAATTATGGCCTTAATAGCGTTTACCTCGCAATACTCGCGCGGGTTGTTGTCGAAAACATGTGTTTTCACCACCAATTGCTAGATTATCACCGCTTGCCTATATTCCCCAAACAGCTTCGGCATTGTGTCGGAAATCCCGCCCAGCGTGCCGCAGGCTTCGAATGCCCCAATGATGCCGATAGGAGAGAACAAACTGCAATGCTGTCGCATGCCTCGGCCCGGATCCTGCCTCTGACAGGAGGCTTTTGGGACGGGGACTGACGGCGAAGAACCTGGAGAACCTGGACACCCATTTTTCTGCCAAAAAACCGGGGACGCTCACCGCTCTTTAGCGGTTTGGGCCAAGACCCCGGACGGCTGCTGCCTGCGCCTATTACAGCCAAGCAGAAACCTCATCATCGTTGCCGGCGATTGTTCCTGCCGCTTGACTTCTGCCAGGGCTGGGAATACAGTCCCTCGCCGATAACGCGATGCGAATGTCATCACTCAAACAATGACCACACCATCGGATCTGGACAAACTGTCGGCCGAAGCCCGAGAAGGGATCGGCGCCCTGAGGAGCCGCGTGATTCGCCGGGCTAACGGCGCCCTTCCTTACGATTACATCGTTCCCAGCGGCGTTTATGAAGAGCAGTGGGATTGGGACGCCTTTTTCGTGGGCCTCCATCTCATCTCCGTTGACAGGGCCGACGGAATCTATCTCAAGAACTGGTGTCTGAATTTCCTCGGCCACACGGAGCCCGACGGACAGACTCCGGGCGGAATCCGGCCCTGGGCCGGCCGCGATGCCCGTCTCTACCACATCAAGCCGCTCATGGGCCAGGCCGCCTTCTATGCTTCTCTTGCCCTGGGTGATTTCGGCTGGATCGAACCCGTCTG
>JBEKYG010000690.1:0-3542 GCA_049511215.1 Acidobacteriota bacterium
TTGCGCTCCCTCGGGCTCCTCGACGTACTGTCGAGTACGCCTGCGGGGCCCTCGGTCGCGCGCCTTGTATCCATGCCCGTCCGCGCCGCCTTGCTATGAAACCCCGTGAGAAATGCGGGTTAAAGCAGCATAAGCGGCGCTTATGAAAATTCCGGCTTCTGGCTCCTGGCTTTTTGCTTCTCATGAGAACAAAATTCACCTAACGTCACACATAACGGTCTAATCAGTTCATTGTCGAGTAGACACTTGGCCTAAGGGCTCGCGCAAGAATAATTTGGCATTCTGCCAGGCTTGCGGAACTTACGAAAGCGTGGCATAGAAGATTGCAAGCCTGAGAGCCAGCAGCCCTACGGGGCGCGGCGGCGGGCGGGCATCTGCGACGTTGCCGCTCCTCGACGATGTCATCACATCGCCTGCGTCGCGGCGCCTTGCGTCTGCCCGCCCGGCGCTCGCGCCCAAATGCCAACTTATTTTTGCGCGAACCCTAAAACTGGACCGATTGACGTCACGTTACATAGCTCAACCCTTCAGTATGTTGGCCGCCGGCCGCGCCCGGTTTTTTTGTGACTGCTATGCCATTTTCGGTACAGCCGCTCATGCCCCGAAGGTCTCTCTACTTTCATCTGCCATCAGTGCGGCGTCGCCCTCGATGATCGCGAGCACATCGTAAATGCGTTGGCACAGGAGTTGGGCCTCCCCGCGGGATTGGCGTTCATCGGCGGGCAGAGGTTGCTTGAGCAAGTCCAGCGCTCGCAGCCATTCAAATTGCCTGCCGATACTATGGTTGGAATTTCGGCGGATCTCCCTCACGCATCTGCGCATTCGATCCTCTGTTTCCAAATAGTAGCGCCATCGCTCGCGCGGCGTGGCTTTGTTCTCCGAAGCGACCGCCACTGCGAGTCGTGAACGGGCGTTCTCCATGGCGTGCAGGAGTTCACGGTGGAGGCAGTGATCTCTGCTCCTGAGTGATTCTCCCCGGATCACATTTCCTCCGGCTCAAATTCCCTGAAATAGCGGCGACTCACCCGAAACAATACGGACGAGACGACGGTCCCACCCTATCTAACGGGCTGTCGAGTTTTTGAGCCAAGAAATCATGCACGCCGGCGATTGTGAGAACCTGGACTTGTCAGCTATCGTTGAGAGCTTGATGCTCCTGCATCGGGATAAGTGGTTGAGGTTTGTCCAGAGGATGGTCCAAAACCGAGCCGATGCTGAGGACGTTTTGCAGGAGGCGGCGCTTAAGATGCTCGTGCGCGATCGGAAGTTTCACTCGGCCGATCAGGCCCGTATGTATCTGGGGCGCGTCATCTGCAACACGGCCATTGAGCTCTATCATTCGCGCAAACGCAATCGCCGGCAATATCGTCCGCTGCAGGAACATCTGCTGACGCCTGCGAATCCAAGGGAGCTGGCGCTCTTATGGGTGCAGGGAGCCGAGCCGCACGCCCATGCGCACGTGCTGAGTCTCCTCAATGAGGGCCTTGCGCGTCTTCCGGTCAAGCAATACGAAGCACTTCGTCTGACGGTGATGGAGCCCGGAACCGTGTCGATCCGCGATGCGGGGGTCGAGCACGACATCCCATACTCAACGCTTCGGCACCGAAAAGTGCAGGGCCTTCGACGGCTGCGGCGTTTCCTCCTGCGAGCCTTGCGCGCTGTATCCATGAAGCTCGTGATGGCATGACTTTGGATTTTGGATTGCGGGCCAGGAGCCCGTCCGAGAATTAGGAGGGGCCGCGTTCCGAGTGCCGCGGGGGCAGATGCAAGGCGGCGCGACGCAGGCGATGTCTCGGTACATCGTCGAGGAGCGCCCGCGTCCCAATTGCCCCCGCGCCGCCGGAACCCGAAGGGCGCATGGGAGTTGCGGGGTGATCTCCGCGTTGCTCGTCGTCAACGATGTGCGCCGACATCGCCTCCTCCTCGCGCCTTGAGCTCGCCGCGCAAGCCCCATGCGCGCGACCCCTCCTAATTCTCGGACGGGCTCCTAGGATTCAGCCACCTCGTGACCTTATGCGACGGGTTGCAGCCGGCAAAAATCCAAAATTCAAAATCTGCAGATTTGTTGAATTGGGACACAGGTACCCCTTATAATAGCCGCTCAAACTTACCGCCCGTCATTCTTGGATTCTGCTAGCAGCGGATGATTCATGAAGATACGAGCAGTTTATCCCGGAACCTTCGACCCCGTGACCAATGGACACCTGGACCTGATCCGGCGTAGCGCGGCGTTGTTCGACGACGTAGTGGTAGCGATTCTGAGCAATACCGATAAGACGCCTATGTTCACGGTCGAGGAGCGGGTCGAGATGTTGCAAAATGTGGTCAAGAACCTGCAGCACGTCTCTGTGACCACATTTGGTGGGCTTCTCGTTGGTTTTGCCGAACAAATCAACGCATCGGTGATCGTCCGCGGTATTCGGGCGGTCTCCGACTATGAGTACGAACTTCAGATGGCGCTGATGAACCGGCGGCTCTCTGCGAAGGTCGAGACCGTTTTCTTGATGCCCGCTGAAACGTACTCGTACCTGAGCTCTCGCCTTGTCAAGGAAATCTCGGCGCTTGGAGGGTCCGTACACGGCCTGGTTCCTGCAATTGTGGAGCGGCGCCTCAAACGCAAGCACGGCCAACGATCCTAGCCGGCACAAAGCCTGATTTCTGGGCGCAATGGGGGTCCGTTTTGAATTCTGAACCCAAGCCTGCCAATCCGCGCATTATCGTGGAGCGCCGGTTTTTGATTGTGGTCGCACTCGCATTTGTGCTCCCCATCGTTGGAGTAGCGGGGTACCGTGTGCTCGAGCATGGACGCCCCATTCCGTCGGCGGAGCCTGCGAAAGCAGGGGATTTCTCACCGAACCTCCCGCCTGCACGGAGGCTGATCGAATTCACCGACAAATTCCGCAAAAACGAAACGATCACGGATGCGCTCATGCGTCACGGCTTGACAAAGCAACAGGTCTTTGAACTGGTGAAGACCACGCGTCCCGTCTGGCCGCACACCAGGGTGGTCGCCGGAGAGGAGTTTCAGGGCAATCTCTATCCGAATGGTGAGTTCCATGAGTTTCGATACCGCATGGACCCCGAGCGCTATATCACAATTTATCGTAACGGCGACAAGTTTGTCCCGGAGGTGAAGAAATTCGATTTTGAGATGCGTACGGTTGCGGTGACCGGGGTTATCCAAAACTCCTTGTTCCTGGCTGTGAGCGAGGCCGGGGAGCAGGAGACTCTTGCGGGCGATCTTTCCAACGTCTTCGCATGGGATGTGGATTTCGACACCGACCTGCGGAAGGGCGACACCTTCCGGATGTTGCTGGAGAAGAGATATTTGAATGGGAAATTCGATCGCTACGGCAATATTCTCACTGCCGAGCTCACGGCCGGGAAAAAGCGGTTTTCCGCCTTTCGGTTCAAAAACGAGTATTACGACGGCAACGGTAAATCCCTAAAAAAATCGCTGCTCAAGTCCCCGTTGAATTTTGCTGCTCGCATCACTTCCCGGTACTCCAGTGCTGGGTTCCATCCGATCCTGAAGGTCGTGC
>JBEKYG010000691.1:0-3542 GCA_049511215.1 Acidobacteriota bacterium
GAGGGGCGCGGCCGATCCACCCTCTCCGGTGATCTCGGTGGTGATTCCCTGAAAGATTTTTGAAGGGAGGTGAGGATTAACCAGGATTGTCAGCTCGGACTGCCCCAGCATATCAATAAAGCCGGGTGCCACCACCATGCCGGCAGCTTCCAGGACCCGTTTGCTCCCGGCAGCAGCCAGGTTGCCGATCGCCGCGATCCTGCCATCGCTGATTCCTATATCTCCGGCATACCATGGCGAGCCCGTGCCATCGATGATGCGGCAATTCCGGATCACAATTTCGTACTCTTTTCCCGCGGAGCCGCCTGGCTCTTTGACGCAAGCCGCTGCCGCCAACAATATCACGAACATCACCGCTGCAATTTTAATGCGCATGGGTGCCCATCCTTTTTTGCCAAGAGCTCATGATCAAAATAAACCAAAAAGAATTTCCTACAGATTACACGGATTACACAAGAACATGCCAGCGATTAGCGGAGTGCCGCAATAGATTGCCCGTGAACCCGAGAATTTTGGTTTGAGTTTCAGGTCAGCACATCCTATAATTTAACCAGACTATTAAACCAGACAGGATTTGTTATGAAGCAGCGGGATGATTCGCAGGTCAACGCTTTCGATGCCAAGACGCATTTGTCGCAGCTCTTGAGGCAGGCCGAACAGGGACGATCGATTACCATCACCCGACACGGGAAGCCGGTGGCGCGCCTGGTGCCGATTGATTCTCCATCGAGGGCAGAAGCAGGACAGCTGATCACTGCATTCCGAGGCGTGCGCCAGGCCGCGGGAAAGCCGCTCAAGGTAAAACAATTGATTCGTGAAGGACGGAAATACTGATGCCGTGGGTTATGGATTGTTCGATTGCCGGAGCACTAGGCCTGCCTGACGAACTCTCACACCGAGCCGAGAAATTTCTCGAAGTCATGTTGGCGGACGCCGAGGTGTGGGTGCCGCCGTTATGGTGGTACGAGATGAGCAATCTGCTCGTGGTTGCGATGCGTCGAAGGCGACTGACACAAGCGACAATGAAGGAGCTAGCCGAGCTTTACTCATCCCTGCCGGTGCTCACGGACGCGCCGCCTTCGTCGGCTATTTCCGGCGCCATCCAAAGGCTCGCAATCCAACACGGACTTTCCGCCTATGACGCTGCATACCTGGAGTTGGCGCATCGACTAGGAACGGGCCTAGCGACGCTCGATCGAGACCTGGAGCGGGCTGCTAAGTCAAGCGGCGTGCCCCTCTTCGAGGTGGACTGAGAGCTGACTCCATGCGCAGATTTATCCAGGTATCCGGCAGGATCATTTCTCTTTTTATCCTGCCCGCAAGAACCGCTGAACTGGCAATGGCAGCGTGACGCTCACGATAGCCATTACCATTTAACCCGCCTGCGTCAGCGTAGCGGTCGGCGAATCCGCCATGCCCCCTGCCGGGAGGGGGCTCTGTACGGTTACGCCACTACTCGCCCGCCGAGATTCAATATCATCGTAAACCCTTCCTGATCTGTGATATACCGCGGGCGATGAATCCAGCTTTCCGCGGATTCTCGTGTTCTGCCTCACCGCTTGGCCGTCCGCGCACACACGCAAAACAAGCGGGATTTGTGATAAATTAGGGGACAACAGAGGGAGCGCTGCATGCGGCCTACCCAGACCAGAATCGCAATCATGCTCGGTTTCTTAGCGCTAATAGCGCTTGGCATTGCGGGTACGCGCTTGCTGCACTTCCCACCTGGAGCGCCCATACAGAAACCCCAGAAAGCTCCCATTCACATTCCCGAAACGATCACTGAAAAGCTCCAAAACAGCGACAAGGATATCTACACTGAAGTAAATGTCGATTACGCGTTCACCAAGAGCTTGGATGCCATGCTCAAGAAATGCGACATCGTCGTCCGTGGCCGTCCGGTGAAGCTCACATGCATACCCTGCCAAGATGACACCCGCGTTTGTACGCAGGTTCGGTTCAAGGTACACAAAATCCTTTGGGGATCTATTCCCATTGATCGGCACGGCGTTGAAATCGTGTCACCGTACTCGCCCGAGAAGGTCAAATTGCATGATCTCGCGGATGACGAAATCTCGATTATTGAGCAGGGTGGAGAATTCAGTGTCAGTGGAAGGCGAGTCAAAACCCTGATAATTGGGCAAAAGTACCTGAGGCTAGGCAAAGAGTACGTTGTGTTCTTGCATTGGAGGACTCCCGTCGGGCGCTACGGCAACAACTACGTTACCTATTCGGGTAACGTCGGCGTGATGGAGCTTGATGGCGACCGACTGATTTCATGGGACGATGGTTCCGTTGAAAAGGACGTCAGAACAAATTTCAGGAACAGTCTCGAGCTCCTCGAAGCCCACTTGCACAAGCTACGAGGATCGAACTGAACCGGCAATTCCTCGAAACCGAGAGGAAAATGGCAGGTTTCCAGTTGGCTGACCAAGTAATCGCAATTTACCGCTCGACGCCGAGGACCACGGGGACAATGGCTGCGTTGCTGCCGTCAGGGGAATTTGTCCGGATACGCCACTTTACGTCCGGTGACTTCGATCAGTCCCCAAACCGAGCAATCGCTGAACCCAATAATGTGGCGGAAAGGAACGACGCACTGGGATATCATTCCACGAGTTTTGAGGCCGCGCAGGGTTGAGCGGGATCGCCTATCGCATCGATACAACAGGAGATTAAGATGAACTGGGAGGACGAACACAAGCGGCGTGTCGAGGCGTTCCCACGCGAAATCCGAGAGGCTCATGCACATTGCAGAAATCATCGCGCCGAGATTATGGCAAGTTCGGTTTGCGGCTGTTTTTGTTGCTGTGCGACATTCTCTCCCTCCGAGATTCTCGATTGGGTTGACGAGGCTGCTGATGGCGAAGGACAAACGGCTCTCTGTCCGAAGTGCGGGATCGACAGCGTTATCAGTGATAAGTCAGGCATCGAGATTTCAGATCGATTTCTCTCAAGCATGAACTCGCATTGGTTCTGAAAGGAGCTGATTGGGTTCGGGCCACATCCAAGAAAGCCACCTGTCCGGTAACCCCACTTATCGCCCGCGACTAAATTTTTGTCATGCTGAACGCTGCCATGTACTTGCGACAATACAGGATCTTGGGCAGGATTGAGGGTAAAATGCTGTTAGCAAGTTAAAGTACATTTCCTGGCCTCGGACCGCAAGTCAATCTTCGGCGCAGCCCTTGACAGCAGGGACTTGGTTTTATGGCAGAGCAAGGGAAAATATCAAGGCGCAACGCGATGAATGCGCTAACATCGAACAGGTGATCATGCCAATTGAACCGTCACGGGACGAAAGGGAGTTGCAGTGAGAAAAGTTGTTTCTGCAGTTTCTGCTCTGGCGTTGCTTGCGATCCACGCGATGGGAGGTTCGCACAAAGGCGGCGTGCAGGCTCAGGAGCGAACCGGCCCTGTCCTCGCCCCCTATGTAGTATTCCGTGGCCAGCCAACCAATCTAATGGACGCCATATCCACTGAGGGAATCCTACGTTCCGCCAAGAGCCAGAGATTTGATTCGAGCCACGAAAAAAAGTCGG
>JBEKYG010000692.1:0-3534 GCA_049511215.1 Acidobacteriota bacterium
GCCCACCACGCGGCGTACCCAAGTCTGAGTTCGCCTCGCAGAACTGGTATGACGTTTGGTTTCCAATCTTGGCGCCAAGCGTCGAAACACTAAAGCTGGGGCAGACGGCCACCACCCCCGCACACTGGGCCGCCTTCGTCAAGAAATACCGGGCCGAAATGTCGGCCCCGGAAGCCCGCCACACCCTCGCGCTCCTCGCCGCGCTGTCCCATCACAGCAGTCTCTCAGTCGGATGCTACTGCGAGAACGAATCCCACTGCCATCGCTCGGTGCTGCGGATGCTCCTGGCCGAGCAAGGAGCCAAGCTTGAGTAAGCGTCGTACTGAGCCAAAGGACGCCCCGCCCTTCAGCAACCGAACCTGCTTGAAGTTCCGCCATAACGATCCGGTTACGTCAAACATCAATGCAAGAGCCCAGGGATAAAGTGGGACACTATTAGTCAATGGCTCTCAGGAAGAAGACTACCTGGTCAAATAACCGTGACATCCCACACACATCGCGCCCAACCAGCGGTTACGGGCGACTGGTCCTTCGCGCTGCGCTCCGCTCCGCGCTCGGCCCAGCGCCTGAACCGCGCCGTTAGACGGCAACGAGCGACACGTCGATTGACGATAACTCTTCCGCGGACGATATCAGCTAGCCGGCGTGGCTGTGTTGGTACTCGCCTGTTCAGTCATGGCGCGCAACCGTCAACCAGGTTCACCAATGAACGCCCGACTGCGGGACAAATTGACTCAGATGGACGATCACGATCAGGCAGTTCGTGCCGAACTGGCGCGTGGTGACTCAAGGAACAATCCAGGAATTCAGGACAAAGCTGGCGGGGGATTTGGTCGAACCGGGAGACGCGCGATATGAAGGCTCGCGCCAGGTGCACAATGCGATGATTGACAGGCATCCGCGGCTCATCGCGCGCTGCGCCGATGTTGCCGAGGTCATTGCAGCGGTCAATTTCGGCCGCGAACACGGCATGCTGGTTTCGATCCGGGGAGGCGGCCACAACGCGGGAGGTCTTGGCGTCTGCGGCGGCGGTTTGGTAATCGACTTGTCCCTCATCCGTTTCACACACGTCGATCCTGAAAAACGCACGGTGAGAGTGGGGCGTGGTTGCACATGGAGAGATGTTGATCATGCCACCCGTGTTTTCGGCATGGCTGTTCGGACCGGGATTATCTCCAAGACGGGGGTTGGAGGCCTTACACTCGGGGGCGGACTCGGACATCTCACGAGGCGTTACGGCCTGACCATCGACAACCTGGTTTCAGCTGACGTTGTACTGGCGGACGGCAGATTTGTCACCGCGAGTGAGGGGAGCAATAAAGATCTCTTCTGGGCATTGCGGGGCGGGGGTGGCAATTTCGGGGTCGTCACGTCCTTCGTATTCAAGACCCACCCGGTTCATGCGGATTATGCAGGGCCCATGCTCTGGCATCTTGACCGCGCCACGGAAGTGATGAAGTGGTATCGCTCGTTTATTGTCTCCGCTCCGGAGAGCGTCAACGGTTTCTTTGCTTTCCTGACGGTGCCCCCGGGACCCCCTTTCCCGGAAAATCTGCACAATCGGAAAATGTGCGGCATCGTCTGGTGTTATAGCGGGCTGCTCGACGAGGCCGAAAAGATTTTTCAGCCTGTGCGCATCCAGTTTCCGCCGGCCTTGGATTTCGTAGGGCCCTTGCCGCATCCCGCTCCGCAGAGCATGTTCGATCCCATTTATCCGCCCGGTCTGCAGTGGTACTGGAAGGCTGACTTCGTGAACGAGTTGAGCGATGAAGCAATAGCGCTGCATGTCAAGCACGGCTCTGATTTGCCTACCATGCATTCCACCATGCATCTGTATCCGATCAACGGCGCTGCGCACCGCGTCGGGAGGGGTGAGACCGCCTGGAGCTACCGCGACAGCACCTGGGCCGAGGTCATCGTTGGGGTGGATCCCGATCCGGCAAACAAAAACCGCATCACCGATTGGGCGCGCAGCTACTGGGAAGCCTTGCACCCATACTCTGCGGGGGGCGCGTATGTCAATTTCATGATGGACGAGGGTGATGATCGCATCAAGGCTACCTATCGGGACAACTACAAACGCCTGGCTGTGATCAAATCCAAGTACGATCCGACCAACTTCTTCCGCGTAAACCAAAACATCAAGCCCGCCCCGGTCTCCGGATCCGGGAGATGAGACTTGCGGAACGGGACATCCGGATCGAGTAACGGGAGTTTCGCAGGGTTTTGCCTTGTTCATCGCGTTATCCGGTGCGATGCTCTCAGAGCTCTCATAGGATGCAGATATGGGAGGGGTCGGACTGGTCGAAAAACTCGCTGCGCTTGTGCCCCGCCCCGGTTCAACCTGGTTCGGTATCACGGAATATTTGCTCCCTCGGCAGCCTGAGAGCACTTGTGATTCCATCAGAGCCGGGAACCGCCGATTCCATTCCTCACCCCGACTGTCCGGCAAGAAAGCAGCCCGACACCGGAAATTCACAGAAGAAACGCGGATGCCGGCCGCGCAACTATTCATGGGTCGAATTGACGAAACGCGTTTCCGGACGGACCTGCCGGACAGGGATTTGTCTGCCCCGCCATCCCTTTCTGGATGCCCTATGAAAGGGATGGCGGAAATCGCGCGTATACCGATAACCGCCCAGATTTTGTACGGCATCCAGGGAATGGGAGTTTTCAGGGCGCAGGTTCACGCAGATGCACGCGGATGGCGCAAGAACGATCCGAGTTCAGCTGCATGTATCGGTGGCCGGATGGATACGCTTCCAGGCCAGTGCGAATGAGCCTGGGTCTTCTACACGATCTTTGAGAGCCCTTTCTTCAGGTCTTCGGCGTTCATCACCGGGAAGATCTCGACAGCGGCGTTAAGCCTTGAAAAGAAAGGCTCGGCGATCGCCGGTATCTCCGACGAATCTTTGATATCCACGACCATGAACGAGGTTCGAACCCCGTGTTCGGGAAAAAAATAAGCTGCTTCCGGCTTGAGCCGTTCAAGCGCTTCCATAATCGTTTTTGGCAAAGTTCCATCTTTCATCGCCTGGTTGCCTGTTTCCACGGGCACCTTGATTCGAATCATCATGCGCATATTGTCCTCCCACCGATTAGAAAGGCAGGACTCGTTTCCAGAACAGGGCGGAGCAGTGTGGACCGGCTCTCTTCGATGTCGAGGAGTAATGTCAAACACCCGCCCTGCCGACCTGCCTTTGATAGTCACTACAACAAACTCACCACCGCACCGAGTCGGTTGCCATAATGTTGACACACTCCAGCCACCAGGGCAAACCGGGACCTTGACGTGCCGGCTGCTTTCACTGCGCTCGCATCGCGCCCTCATAGCAGGCAGGCATGACATGGGGCAGAACAATGCACCCTCGAGGGTGCGGATGTGGCGGATGGGAAGCACAAGTCGCAAATCTGATCGCGCCCGTTCCAAGGGCCTCCGCTCGTCCTGATCCTCCGAGACGCCCTCGACTTCAGATTTGGGTTTTATGTAATTTCGCCCTGTCCGCCGCGACTGCTCCGGCGTCTAGGAACGGG
>JBEKYG010000693.1:0-3524 GCA_049511215.1 Acidobacteriota bacterium
CAGAGGGCATAGGTTTGATCCTCATCTGCATGAGGCGCTTATGCATCAAGAAACCCTGGATTACGAGGACAATACGGTCATCGAAGAGCTCAGGCGAGGCTACCTCCTCAACGAACGAATGCTCAGACCAGCTCAGGTCGTGGTTGCCCACGCCCTGAAGCAGGAGAATGATAAAGGTCCGGCGCAGCCGTAGTTCGGCTGGTGAGACGCCAAGAAATCAAGGATTCGAGATTCGAGATTCGAAATTCGAGATTTTAAATTTTCGAATCTCGAATTTCGAATCTCGAATTTAAGTACGGTAAGTGACTTATGGGCAAGATCATCGGAATTGACCTAGGTACTACAAATTCATGCGTAGCTGTTCTGGAAGGGTCCTCTGTTCAGATCGTGCCCAACAGCCTGGGCGGCCGGACCACGCCCTCCATTGTGGCTTTCACCGAAAAGGGAGATCGACTTCTCGGGCAGATCGCCAAACGCCAGATGGTCACCAACGCGGGTAATACCGTGTACGCCGTCAAGCGCCTGATGGGCCGGCGGCATGACTCGCCGGAGGTCCAGCGACTCAAGTCCTATCTCACATACAAGTTGACCGCCTCGGATAAGGGCGACGTGCGTATCAGCGTCCATGGCACCGAGTTCAGCCCTCCGGAGATTTCCGCGATGCTCCTGCAGTACCTCAAGAGCATGGCAGAGGATTTTACCAATGAGGCGGTTACGGAAGCGATCATCACCGTGCCAGCCTATTTCGATGACTCGCAGCGACAGGCGACCAAGGATGCCGGCAGAATCGCGGGGCTCGAAGTCCGTCGTATCATCAACGAGCCGACGGCAGCGGCGCTGGCCTATGGTTTGGGCAAGAAGGAACGCGAGCGCGTCGCAATTTACGACCTGGGCGGAGGGACGTTCGACATTTCGATCCTCGAGTTGAACAACGGAGTTTTCGAGGTGCTTTCGACCTGTGGCGACAGCTTCCTGGGCGGCGAGGATTTCGACCAGCGCATCATGGATTGGATGATCGCGGAGTTTAAGTCTGAATCCGGCATTCACATTGGGGCCGATATTATGGCCCGGCAACGGCTCAAGGAGACCGCCGAGAAAGCCAAATGCGAGCTCTCCACGGTCATGGAGACCCACATCAATCTCCCATTTATTGCCGGTGATGCCAAGGGGCCCAAACACTTCGCCCGAGTTCTGACGCGCCCGCAGTTTGAAGCTCAGGTACAGGGGCTGATTGAGCGGACGACTGCCTATTGCGAGAAGGCGCTGGCCGACGCGAAGCTCTCCCCGGACAACATCGACAAGGTAATCCTTGTTGGCGGACAGACGCGGACGCCGGCGGTGCAGCGCCATGTTGAAAGGATCTTCAGGAAGCAGCCTTCGGCCGAGGTCAATCCCGACGAGGTGGTTGCCGTGGGCGCGGCGTTGCAGGGCGGTGTGCTTGAAGGCGAGCTAAAGGAAATCGTTCTGCTCGACGTGTTGCCGCTCACCCTGGGAGTGGAAACGCATGGAGGGTTGTTCACGCGGATTATCGAGCACAACTCGACGATTCCGCTGAAAAAAACCACGCTCTTCACAACGGTGGCCGACAACCAGTCCACCGTCGAGGTGCATGTGCTTCAGGGTGAGCGGGAGCTCGCTCAATACAACCGATCTTTGGCACGGCTTGAATTGGTGGGCATCTCACCGGCCCCTCGCGGAGTGCCTCAAATCGAGGTAACCTTTGACATTGATGCCAATGGCATCGTAAGCGTCTCGGCGCGCGACAAGGTGTCGGGGAAAAAGCAGGCGATCGAAATTACACCTTCCACGGGTCTGAGCAAGGACGAGATCGACCGGATGATCTTCGAGGCGAAGCAATTTGTGGAGAGCGATCGCAAAATGAAAGAGGTTGCCGAGTTGCGCAACCGCATTCAGGGTCATGTTTCTACCATCGCAAAGAGCTATGCCGAATACGGCTGGGTGCTTGACAGCTCAGAACAGGAATTGGTACAACACTCGATCCAAAAGGCCAGAGAGCTTTCCGATAAAGAGGAAAACCTATCCGTCTTGAAGGAGTTGCTGACCAACCTGGAAATGGGCGCGGCGAAATTGACCGCCGCCGTGTTCAATATGCCAAGCGATGCGAACGTCGCCTTACCCAAGGACGCAGCGCAGGAGGTCAATGAGACGGATGTCCAAAAACTGGTGAAGGCAGCGCTAAACGAAGCGCGCGACAAGAAGTCCGAGCCTTAGTTGACGACGAGTAACGCAGAGATCGCCCCGCAACCCCCATGTGCCCTTTGGGTTCCGGCGGCGCGGGGGCATCTGCGGCGTTGGCGCTCCTCGACGATGTACCGAGACATCGCCTGCGTCGCGCCGCCTTGCATCTGCCCCGCGGCGCTCGGAACGCGGCCCCTCCTAATTCTCGGACGGGCTCCTAGCGGATCACGGACAAATTCCGCTACTCCACTTCTTCCTGGTAACCGTGATGGAAACGGTTGGAGAAGCTGACTGTCCCCTCTGCCCCAGACATCACTCAATTTTTTTGAACCCTTTCTGTGACATCGATGTCTGATTAGGAGTATACTGCTGGCCGAATTTCCAAGTTCATAGCGATGAAACCTGCCGGAGATCTTAAGGAGGGAACTGTGATTCATAGCAAAGCGAAAGCAACTCTGGTTCTGCTCGGACTGGCGCTGGCGATCGGTGTGGCGTCAGCACAGAAAAACAAACCCTGGACCGATTGGACCAAGACTGAAGCGGAAAAGATTCTCAATGAGTCAGGGTGGGGAAAAACGCAGACCGATACGGATACTTCCGAAATGACCTATTCCCCTGCTTCTCGAGATATCACCGGTATAGGGGCCGTAAACCAGGCCACCTCAGTTAACTTACGCGTTCGCTTTCTTTCAGCGAAGCCCATTCGACTGGCATTCTTTCGACTTGCCCAGCTGGATCGCTCGCATACAGCGGAGCAACTCGCACAAGCCCAGGCGTTTGTTGATCGCAAGTTTGATCAGACGATTGTGATAGCGGTCACTTATGATGGAACCGATGGCCGTTTTACGGCGCCTCTTTTTCAGGCCCTGAACCATGCGACTGCGGCTGCGCTCAAAAATACGGCATACCTCGAAGTCAAAGGCGGCAAGCGAAACTATGTGCAAGACTACCAGCCGCCATCTCAAGATGGTCTTGCGAAGTTCATCTTTGCCCGAATTGTCGATGACAAGCCTTACATCGATGCCAAGGCGGGCGAGGTGCGCTTCTATGCCGAGCTGCCGCAGCTGGCCGGCAACAATCAGCCGAGCAACAACCGGAAAGACAGTACCCAGACCATCACGATCAACATGCGCTTCAAGATCGCCGATCTGATGTACGAGGGCGCCCTGGAGTTTTAGTCGATTTTGGGTTGCGGATTGGGATCTAGCCCAACTTCCGAATTTGGCGGAGCAGAATCCTTTGTTTATGCGGGTTTCGGAGTTTTTTCAGTCACTATGTTTCCGGTGCTGCAGGCATTTCCTTCAGTCCAAAGATGTTGTAAGGAT
>JBEKYG010000694.1:0-3522 GCA_049511215.1 Acidobacteriota bacterium
CCCTCGCAAGCACCTGCAGGACCCATACCACCACATTGATCATGATCAGCGTTTTGACGGTCTTGGTTATGGGACCTCCGAAGGACACTGACGGGGAATTCGAGTAATAATAAGGCATGCAATGATAGTAGGTTAATCCACCAGCCAATTCAACCGATGATCTGTCCGCGGTCCTCCACATGCTCTGCGTCTCCGCGGAGATCTTTCGGTTGCGACTCGGCCGCACCGTGTTATTCGTGGCTATGCTTTTTCCCAGTGTCTGAATTGCAGGACTTCAGCAGACATTCTCAATCGGTTGCCGGAGGGGAAGTGCTAGAATAATGGCTTTTGACAATTACACACGAGGCAAATCCTACATGAGACTAAACGGGCGCAAACCTGATTCTATGAGGGAAATACGCATCGAGCTCGATTATACCAAGCATGCCGAAGGATCGGTGCTGATCAGCATCGGCGACACCAGGGTGCTGTGTACCTGCAGCATCGAGGACAAGGTACCCCCCTTCCTTTATCAGGCAAACCAGGGCTGGGTGACGGCCGAGTACGGCATGGTGCCCCGTTCAACCAACACCCGCTCCCCGCGTGAAGCGGCGCGCGGCAAGCAATCGGGCCGCACAGTCGAAATCCAGCGCCTCATCGGCCGCTCCCTGCGCAGCGTAGTGAGACTCCCGCTTTTGGGTAAGCGCAGCCTGCTGATCGATTGCGACGTAATTCAGGCCGACGGTGGTACCCGCACCGCATCCATCACCGGAGGGTTCTTGGCATTATCACTCGCGATTCATGGGCTTCTGGAGCGGAGACTTTTGGAGTATTCGCCTATTGTCGATTTCGTCGCCGCTACCAGCATCGGCATTGTCGACTCGGCCCCCTGCCTGGATCTCAACTACGAGGAGGATTTCCGCGCGGCCGTGGATATGAACCTGGTCATGACCGGAAGCGGGCGCTACGTTGAACTTCAGGGGACGGCGGAAAAGCAGCCTTTCACCGCCGAACAGTTGCAGACGCTCCTGGCACTGGGCGCCCAGGGCATCGAACAGCTGATCCGAGCGCAAAAATCGGCCCTGGAGGCACGCGGCATCGTACTCGGCCGCATCATCGGTGAAACACGTTGACAAGAAGACGGATTGGATAAAATGAATCCTCACGGCCCAATCCCGGCGATCGTCCTGGCAACTCACAACCAGGCAAAGCTCCGCGAGTTTCGTGCTCTCCTGGAGCCTGCTGGTTGGGAAATAATTGGTCTTACAGATCTGTCCATCAGGAAAGAAGTTGAGGAAACAGGCAGCTCGTTTGCAGAAAATGCGCGTCTGAAGGCGGCCGGCTACTCGAGAGATACCGACCTCCCCGTGCTGGCCGACGATTCCGGGCTCGAAGTCTTTTCGCTCGGCGGCAGGCCCGGTGTCGAATCGGCGCGTTATGCGGGTGCAGGCGCCTCGGATGCGGATCGCGTGGCCAGACTCCTGGTTGAACTCATGCAGGCTGGGAGCGCGCGTGACGCCCGCTTCGTCTGTGCCCTGGCCATGGCACAATGGGGCGCAATTATCCTCGAAGCCGAAGGCGAGTGCCGGGGTGAGATTGCATCGGAGCCGCGGGGAGCCCAAGGCTTCGGCTATGATCCGGTTTTTTGGGTACCCGAATTGGGGCGAACCTACGCAGAGTTGGGCGAGGTGGAAAAGAACAGGCGCAGCCACCGCGCCCGTGCGGTTGGAGCCTTACTGGCCAAGCTCAACCGCCGGTAGGCACCACGATCATTGCGCCGCGCAGCGGATATGGAGCGCGTGGCAAGCCGCCGCAATTCAAGATATCGGCGGACTCTGCAACATCATGCTGACTATGGTGGCACAAACCCTGGAAGTGAGATAGAATGAACGCCTCATTCCGGGTCGGGGCATAGCGCAGCCTGGTAGCGCGCCTGCCTTGGGCGCAGGAGGTCTCCAGTTCAAATCTGGATGCCCCGACCAAAAAAAACAAGCACTTGCGGCCATTCCTGCCCGATGCGAGAAATCCACCGTAGACGTTTTTGTCGCTGTTGAAATCCTCAAGTTTCAACCACCGCTCGCAGCTGACGGCGATGCGCGCCGCAGCTCAGCCGCGGCGTTAGGCGCCTCTCCTCACTCTCTGCCGCATGTGCTTCGCTAGGGTTTCATGCGCCCACGCCCCTACGGCCTGCTGAGCAATCGCGATCGCGCTCAGAAAATCGCCCGCTGCCGCGAATTGATCGGTCAGGCACAGTTCACCCACGATCAGCCGGTACCAGCTGAGGATTGGAAGCTGCACGACGAGTTGCTCACCGGCGAATCTGTCGAGATTTGCCCGAAGTGTCATGTAGGGCATATGGTCTGCGTAGCAAAGGGCTGCTCGAAAATTTTTGGTAGGCGATTTCTGCTATTTTGCCTCTTAATATATATGAAGTGCCGGAGGTTTTTCGTCCACCACTGGCAATAGAGGGCCAGCGTCTGGACGCCCAGGAATATCAGGGAGTCTGATGCGCCGTATCTCACACAACTGCTATCGTTTATGCGTACTGTCCGAAGGGCTTTCCATTTTGGACATGATCTTGGTGCCGGGATCGCACTCCAAGAGAGAGATTTCACCCAAGCATCGAGGAGGGCAGCAATGAGCAGTTCCGAATCCACCAGCACGAGTCAGGTCAACCCCGGGAATCGAAGATGTGCGCGGTTCGTTGTCCCTGGAGCCACTATCTCCTGTGAAACGGCAGGTTTTAGTCAACGGAGGAAAGTCGTTTCCTCGGGGGAGAGATCTCCAGTGGTCGATATGAGTGTGGCAGGGATATCATTCCTAACCGACAGCCCTCCAAAACGGAATCGAGTATCGCTCCTTCTCACATATTCTGAAGTGGAAGAGGCCATACGTCTGGAGGGCACAGTCGTCTATCTAGTGCCGCGTGGCGCCGGGATCGGCTATCGATATCGAGTTGCGGTCGAGTTCAGCCCTTTTTCGGGAATGAAAGGTCACAATTCTTTGGAATCCCTGGGCAGGCTGGACAAATTGGCGAAGACCTTCGGTCATCAAGACATTCAGGAACCATCTTTGGAGTCGCCAGGTCAATGAGCTGCGGCTTCGCTGGGCCATATCCTGATGCTGAGTTCCCTATTCCATGGATGCGGCACGATATTCAGGAGAAGAAAAGGCAGATGAACGAAGCTTCACTCAGGTGGGACTGGAAACCTTAGATGAATCTGTGTTCGTCCGCGGTCAATATTCATTTTGGCCTTGACCTTACATTAGCGTATTTATGGACTCGTGCGCCAGGTATCATCTCAACCTAGGACTGAAAGATAAAAGACTATTAAGATTCCTTTGAACTGAAAACCCGGCTATAATACCGTCCCAATGTTCAATATCCCGCAGTGCCCCGACAGCGGGGATTTGGGCCGGATTGGCTGGGCGGAGCTCATCTCCGCCTGTGCGCGAGACCGAGGAGACACCGCGCTCTGGTCGGAGTTTCTGGGCCGCTACGGACCCAGGATTAATCAATTCATATGGCGAACCTTGTGCGCG
>JBEKYG010000695.1:0-3520 GCA_049511215.1 Acidobacteriota bacterium
TCATATGTCAACACAAATATGTCGTCAGTGCGAAAAATAAGATTATCATACAGAATTATTTCGAAATAACTCCAGCAACAAGGAGGAGTTTCAGCAAGGGGAAAAGTCGCCCGTCACGGCTGTACATTATCAACGAACGACTTTACGTGAAACGACTGCCAGAAGGTCCATTTGCGGCATACGTCCGGCCGTTTGGTATATGGGCGTTGGAGCAAGGGTATGCGCGGTATTGTGTGCAACGCCGACTTGTCTTGGCGGCGGGCTTTAGCCAATGGCTTCAGCGGAAGAACATCAGCCTCGGAGAGGTCACGGGAGAGCATCCGTTGCAATATATGCGACATCGGGGCCGTCAGAAGTACATCGAACGCGAAGATCCACCCGCACTGAAGCAGTTCATGGAGTTTTTGAGGCGCGAAGCGATCATCGCCGGTCAAACAAATCCGGAACCCACCACCCGAGTCGACCAATGCGTGCAGGAGTTCGAGACTTACCTTCAAGACCAACGTGGACTAACCGGCACGACGGTATCGCGATATACCTCCCACGTTCGTTTGTTTCTGAGGACGCGCTTCGGGAGCAACACGGTAGAATTAGGAGACCTGCGGGCCGATGATGTTGCAGGATTTCTACGGCAGGAATCGTCGTCGACAAACTTCGCACGGCCGAAGAGCATAGCATCATCGCTGCGATCCTCCTTTCGCTTCGCTCGCTATCGTGGGGTGGTCGCCGCGGATCTGGCTGCCGCCGTTCCGAAAGTGGCTGGGTGGTCAATGAGCGCCCTCCCGAGGGCGATTTCCGAGGACCAGACCCGCAAATTGCTATCCAGCATCGATCATGGTTACGCCAAAGGCCGCCGCGATTATGCGGTCCTGCTTCTGCTCGCAAGGCTTGGATTGCGATCGGGAGAAATCGCATGCCTTGAGCTTGAAGACATTGACTGGAGTTCTGGATCCCTCAAGGTGCGCGGCAAAGGACGGGAAGCAATATATCCCTTGCCACAAGACGTGGGAGAAGCCGTTGTCGCGTACCTGCGCCACGGGCGCCCGCCTTCTACAAGCCGACGATTATTTCTGCGGAGCAAAGCTCCTTATCGCGGTTTTCGAGATTCGACGGCCATTGCCGGCATAATCCACTATGCCATTGAACGTGCAGGTGTCCAGGCGCCGACCCGGGGAGCGCATCAGTTTCGTCATGGCCTTGCTGCCCAGATGCTCCGTCGCGGTAGCTCACTAAAAGAAATTGGCCAGGTGCTGGGTCACCGGAGTGTCGAGACTACAAAGATCTACGCAAAGGTGGATATTGATGCGCTACGCAGGCTCGCGTTACGCTGGCCAGGAGGTGGGGAATGAACACACTCAGAGAGGCCGTGCAGCAGTACCTGAGCCTGCGCCGCAGCTTGGGATTCAAACTGCGCGAAGACGGCGCTAGATTATTGGACTTCGTTATGTTCATGGAGCAGCATAACGCGCCCTACATTACCACAGAATTGGCTCTCAGTTGGGCTCAGGCCCCCACAGCTCGACCAACCGAGTGGGCGCGCAGGTTGGGCTTTGTCCGCGTCTTTGCGCGTCACCGGAGCGCAACCGACCCCCGAACACAGATCCCGCCCGACGGACTGTTGCCGTACCCGTCCACGCGTATCCGGCCTTACCTGTATTCGGATGATGAAGTCCGGACCTTGCTTAATACCGCCTTGAAAATGCGTCCCCTGACAGCGCTGCAGCCCTGGACCTACTATTGTCTGATCGGTCTACTAAGCGTTTCAGGCATGCGTCTTGGCGAAGCCCTCAATCTTGAACTTCAAGACGTGGATCTCGATGCGGCCGTGTTAAAGATTCGCAGCAGCAAGTTTGGCAAGTCTCGGCTCGTGCCTTTGCACGGTTCAACTTGCCAAGTACTCGCCGATTATATCGCGCGGCGCAATCTTTTTGCGGAGGGAAAATCCACATCGTCCCATCTGTTCTTGTCCCGCCGCGGTACGCGATTACATGACCGTACGGTTCATGTAACATTTCTTGCGTTGTATCGCGAGATTGGCTTGCGCGCTCCGTCGGGTAGCCGTGGGCCACGTTTACACGATTTTCGTCACCGATTTGCTCTGCTGACCTTGCTGAACTGGTACCGCAGCGGAAAAGACGCCGAGCGGCTCCTACCCGTCTTATCCACGTATCTCGGCCATGTGCACGTGCGCGATACCTACTGGTATCTGCAGAGTTGGCCGGAACTAATGCATGAAGCGATGGCCCGCCTCGAACGCCGATGGGAGGATAAGCCATGACAACTCCTTCCAGTCTCGCTCCGCTTTTGGAACGCTTTTTCACCCATCGTTTGATGCAACAGCGTCAGGCCAGTCCCCACACGGTCAGTTCATATCGCGACACCTTTCGGCAATTGCTCAAGTTCACCGAACAGCGAATACATAAGGCGCCATCAACCCTGATGTTCGATCACCTCGATGCTCCGTTGGTTGTAGAGTTCCTCGATTACCTGGAGAAAAATCAGCGGCTGATCATCCGGAGCCGCAATTTGCGTCTGACTGCGATTCACTCTTTCTTTCGTTACGCAGCCCTTGAAGCGCCACACCACTCCGCGCAGATCCAGCGCGTGCTTGCCATTCCCAGCAAACGGTTCACCCGGACCCTAGTCCGATTTCTGTCGCGGCCCGAAGTGGACGCGCTGATCGCGGCCCCGGACCAAAGAACTTGGTTCGGGCGCCGCGATCACGCATTTATCCTCACAGCGGCACAAACGGGTCGGCGGCTCTCGGAAATGACCGGACTCAAACGCCCGGATATTTTGCTGGGAGCTGGAGCTCATGTCCGGGTGATCGGAAAGGGCCGTAAAGAACGTTGCACACCATTGGCGAAACCGACCATGTCGGTGCTAAAAGCCTGGCTGCGAGAGCCGCAAAGAGGCGGCCAGCAGTTGCTGTTTCCCAATGCCAGGGGCGAACGTCTCACCGTCCACGGTGTTCAGTACATGCTATCCAAGCATCGTGCGGCGGCTGTGAACGTGTGTCCCTCGCTAAAACAAAAACACGTAACCGTCCATGTATTCCGACATACGGTGGCCATGGATCTTCTTCAAGAAGGCGTGGATCGGGCTGTGATCGCTCTCTGGCTTGGTCACGAATCGGTGGAAACAACACAGATGTACGTGGAGGCGACACTCGCCATGAAGGAGAAGGCGCTCGCCAAGACAGCGCCGCCACATGCCAGAGTAAGCCGGTTTCAACCCGACGATCGGCTCCTTCACTTTCTTAACAGTTTGTAGGCCTTATTGACCAGACTATGTCGTGCGATCGGGTGCCTTCGCATTGGGTAACGATGGTATCTAACACTGACCCCCAATGGGTTCCCGCATTGCGCGACATAGTCCTGAAGCAGACATAGTTGCTTTTGGACTAAACCGCTGCGCGGTAGCTGGTGCCAGTCTGCTGTTGGTCTTGTCCTCTCAGCTCGGCGTTGTCTGACTCTGTATCGCCGCTTTGCTTCACGCCTTTGATTTTCATGCCTCCTGC
>JBEKYG010000696.1:0-3519 GCA_049511215.1 Acidobacteriota bacterium
TAAGCAGCCCATGTATGTGCTGGTCAGCAGCCTCGACGGCATCAGCCATTTGCGGCGGGATGTCAAGTGCCTGCTCGCGCCCGAGGATGTGACGCGCAGCGTTTTTTGCGAGAAGGGGCTGACGGATCTCTCCAGCCATGCAATCCTTGACCGCGGCCGGCTGGTCGGCCTGTGGGAATATGACGTGACTACGGAGTCGATTGTGTGGATGTCGTTTGTCCCCAGGAACAAAGCGCTCGACGAAGCGGTGGCGCAAACCGAGCAATTCATTCGTGCCGAGCTTGGCGACGCCCGCTCCTTCAGCCTCGACAGCCCGAAAAGCCGCACACCCCGAATAGAGGCACTGCGCAAAGCGGCAAGAACGTAATTGTTGCGTTTTTCACCCGCTGCGAAGCAGAGGAGCTGGGGAGCTGGGGAGCTGAAGGAAAGACATAGCTATTGTTCATGTTTTCACTGCCCCCCTGCTCCCATGCCCCCTTGCTCCCATGCCCCCCTGCGTCCTTTGGTTGCGGCTATGCTGCTCCGTCAATAAATCAGGCAAATGATGGTGGGGATATGCTATGTTCGTCCGTCATGTACCCTCGCTGGCCTTTAGCACCGGCAGTTCGAACGGTTAACAGCCGATTAAGGATCATTTAGGTCGAATCGTGGAGGATCGTATGAAGTGTTTCCTGGCTTCCGCCGTCATCGTGTTGAGCTCTCTGGCTCTGTTCGGCCAGGCTGGGCCGGCACTCGCGTTTGATGACTACTTCATCGACAGGGCCATGCGCATCGATCTCTACCAGATCGGCGACGCAAAAGAGGAGATCATAACGCTCGATAAGATTTATCAAGAAGGGACCTGGCCTGAGAATCCCAATAAC
Organism: Acidobacteriota bacterium; assembly: GCA_049511215.1. GTDB lineage: Bacteria > Acidobacteriota > UBA6911 > UBA6911 > UBA6911 > JAFNAG01. The sequence goes on from JBEKYG010000696.1 coordinate 864, forward strand.
CTGCTGGAGCCGTTCAACAATGGGTCTTATGCGGTCAAATTGTACGACCTGGCTTCGGACCGCATGATCTACTGGCGTGGCTTCAACTCCATTTTCGATGAATATCGAACGACAACTCCCGCACTCAACGGCGTGAAGCGCACCTACCAGCGTTCGATCCATGTGCCATATCCTAAACACCCTGTCCGGCTGGTGATCGAATCGAGAGACAGGAAGAATGTGCTCCATCCGATCTTCGAGCAGAAGGTCGACCCGGACGGTGTGGACGTCATTAAAGAGAGGGTCAATGCCGGGGATTTGATCTATCCGGCGTTAAAGAGCGGCGATCCGCACAGGAGTGTTGATTTGGCTTTCATCGCGGAAGGCTACACGGCCGCGGAACAAGACAAGTTCAAGTCGGATGTCGACCGTTTTGCAGGCTATCTTTTCAACCTGGAACCATACAAGAAGCTCAAAAACAAGTTCAACATTTACGGTGTCATGCGGCCCTCTCCCGAGAGTGCGATGGATGAGCCGCAGCAGCACGTCTTCAAAAAGACCATCCTCAATGCGTCGTTTAATGCCCTGGGTACGGACCGCTACATGTTGACCGAGGAGAATCGGCTCCTGCGCGCGATCGCCGGCCAGGTGCCCTATGATGCGCTCGTCGTTCTGGTCAACAGCAAACGTTACGGAGGCGGCGGCATTTATAACGACTTCTGCATCACCACGGCCGACAATGCGATCAGCAATAAGGTCTTTGTCCACGAGTTCGGCCACTCATTTGCCGGGCTCGCGGATGAATACTATTCCTCCGATGTTGCCTACAATGACTTCTACCCCAAGGGCGTCGAGCCCCTGGAACCGAACATCACGGCCCTGCTGGATCCGACGCACGTAAAGTGGCAGGATCTCTTGTCCCCCGGCATAGGGGTGCCGACAGAATATGGGAAAAACCAACTCGAGAGCCTGCAGGCGGAACGGTCCAGGAACAATCAAGAAATGAGAAAGGAGACCGAGCAGGCCAAGCAGAACAAGGCTTCCGACGCGGATCTCAAGGCGATCCAGGATAAGTATGCGGCGAAGGGGAAGGAGATCGACGCCAAGATGGCGGCGATTCGCCAGCAGTATGCAGACCTGGCCGACAAGGTCGGTGTCTTCGAAGGCGCGGGCTATGCGTCCAGAGGCCTCTATCGCCCGATGATGAACTGCCTGATGTTTTCCAACGCGAAGGATGAATTCTGTCTGGTTTGCCAGAAGGCCATTGCGCGCATGATCGAATACTACAGCGGCCAATAACGCGGGTCTGCGCCGGCGCGGTCGAAAAGACGGTCCCACGCGCGGGGGTTGGGATAGCAGAGCAAAGAGCGCAACATCAACTGACGGACTTCTCCGCGACTGACCTTGATCCGCTGCCGGCCGTCGAGTACGTTGCCGGCACGCAGCCGCGCCAATGTTTTCACACCGATCAACGCCGGCCAGGCGCATGCCAGGTGGACGCGCATCTGGCCCTGCGGGAGAGCATTGGTGTAGGCCCAACCCGCCTTGAGGAGGTCTTTGGCCTGCTCGAGGTAGCTCGCATAGAGCGGCCGGAAGCGGCCCATCTCGGTGGCATCCAGCAACGCAACCGGCTCCAGACCGCACTCCACAAGACGCGTGCGAGGAATATAGCAGCGGCCTTGACGCAAATCTCTCGGCAGGTCACGCAGGATATTCACCAGTTGCAAGCCTTTTCCGAAGCGGATGCCGTTCGTGAGCAAAAACGTGTCGTCCAATTCCGCACGCGCAAAGAGGTGGGCCCTGCACATCCTCGTCCAGAACTCGCCGACGCAACCCGCGACACAATATGTGTATTCCTGCAGGTCAGTATCCGTGTCCAGGGCCGCGATCTGCTCTGCGCTTGCGGATCCGAAGCGAACGAGATCCGACTCCTGGCCGCGGGTTATGATCTCGAGCAGGTCGCGAATCAGATGAGCATCAGCAGGCACCAACGACCCCAGCGCCTCAAGGACTTCTCCAACGTTGTCGAGCAAAGCTCGTTCCGCGGGTGATCCCTGGCCGGCGGGCGCGTCCTGCGCTTCCGCTAATTCGCCGAAATCCGGCATCTCCGTGCGGCGGCCTTCGGCAACTGCCTGGATTGCAGTCCGCATTTCGCGGAGAGCCGCGCGGCGGTGCCCGACAGGAATCAATCGTGTGTCGGCGATGGTATCCGTGATGCGCGCGAGCAGGTATGCCAGGCTTATCTGCGGGCGAATGGCACCGGGCAGCACGCGCAGCGTAAGATAAAAAGAGCGGGAGACTTTGCTGAGCAGAGCCGAAACGGTCGGTTGCATGACCGCATTGAATCACACAACCCCCTGCCGAGCCAAGTATGATTACTCTGCCGCAAAGTGGCTGGGGATCGCCTCAGCGTCGTTGAAGTTTCTTTCGCCCGTCCAGGGCTCCAAAGAATCAATGCTCTAACCCCGGGTTCACTTCGCTCACTCGGGGCCCGCAGTGCCTTCAGCGCACGTGCGCCAAAACCTCGAGCCAATCGGCATCGGCGTTAAGGGCCTGTCAAAGAATAACGTTTACACTTTGGCGCGAGCGCCGGGCGGGCAGATGCAAGGCGCCGCGACGCAGGCGATGCCGCTGTGCATCGTCGAGGAGCGGCAACGCCGCAGATGCCCGCCCGCCC